>JAOAUB010000056.1 GCA_030157805.1 Legionellaceae bacterium | reverse complement strand
CTAAAGCCACGTACCCTTGTACGCCATCAATTGCTCACTAATCCAACCACAACATTTTTTCTCAGCGTAATCTATACTTCAAGTAAATTATAGAACCGACGTAGCTCCGTTAAAAAGTGGAGGACTCAATGATGCCCAAAGTCTCTTTGATTACACTTGAACAACTATCAAAAGCCCGTGCTTTATCCGACTTTCTTGAAAAATACTCTGCTCCTGAGCAAAAAAACTTAATTGCGAAACAACTGTTAAAACCTGATATGATTCAATCTTACTCCCTAGGAGAAAAAGGCGTCGTTATAATATCCGCGCTCGCCGAGGTCTTTCCAGAGAATAGAAATGAAATTGTCGCAAAAATATTACACTTAGATACCTTCAAAATTCTTGTTCAATCCATTAAAGATGTGGAAGAGTTGATTAACGTATTTCCAGATCATAAAAATGGAATCGCCACTCTCGTATTCAGCCCCGAAATATTAAAAGCGTTAGTAACAGCGCCCTCCTCAAAAACAGCACTTACTAATTTATTTCCAGAGCTGCCAGAATATAAAAATCATCCCCATTTATTAAATGCGAGCATAACCACGTATGAACAAACGAGTTCACAAAGCCATGATCGTTTTTTTAGCTCAACTATCGAAAACCAAACAATAAAAAATGAAGCAATCACTGAACCTAGGGATCATAATCCAGACAACAACGGATCAAAAAAATAAAATAAGCCCGGATGTAACTGCTTGCTCGAAAAACGTGCGACAAGGAATGACCGATGTGCAGTGAGTAACTTGCTGTTAAAGAGAATAAAATGACGAGTTAAACAAGTTTAATTAATTCAATAAATGAAATACCATAATATTTGACTTTGTGGTTTGTTACTAGTGCAGCGCATTGTTAGTTCTTGATATGAATAAGTTTCAAACTTTCATCATCAAGGTAGGAGATTACAAGGAGAAAGACCGCATGAGCAAGGATTCAACCCCACACCCCCTCCTATCTACAGGATCTGAATGGACTTACGAGCTTCTACAACTCTACGAACGTGAAATTTCACGCTTGGCTCATGATTTTAAGCTTGATACCTATCCTAACCAAATTGAAATTATTACCGCTGAACAAATGATGGATGCGTATGCCTCCGTTGGAATGCCTATTGGTTACTATCACTGGTCCTACGGTAAACATTTTTTAAGTGTTGAAAAAAGCTACCAACGAGGACAAATGGGACTAGCCTACGAACTTGTCATTAATTCGAATCCTTGTATTGCATACCTAATGGAAGAGAACACCATCGCAATGCAAGCATTGGTGATTGCGCATGCGTGCTATGGCCATAATTCGTTTTTTAAAGGCAATTACTTGTTTACCATGTGGACTTCCGCTGATTCAATTATTGATTACCTTGTTTTTGCACGACACTACATCACAGAATGTGAAGAGCATCATGGTATGGATGCTGTCGAAACTATTCTTGATGCATGCCATGCTTTAATGAATTATGGCGTTGATAGGTATAAGCATCCAGCCCCATTATCCTTACACGAAGAAAAGATTAAACAACAAAACCGCGAAATGTATTTACAATCACAGGTTAATGAATTGTGGCGAACCATCCCTCAGGGAAAATCCAAAGAAACCAATAGCAAGAGCCGCTTCCCAAATGAACCTCAAGAAAATATTCTTTATTTTATTGAAAAAAATGCCCCTCTACTCCAGCCTTGGGAAAGAGAAATTGTTCGAATTGTGCGTAAAATCGCGCAATATTTTTACCCCCAACGTCAAACTAAAGTCATGAATGAAGGATGGGCTTGTTTTTGGCATTACACTTTGTTAAATGCACTTTATGATGAAGGATTGGTAACGGATGAGTTTATGATGGAGATTTTACAAGTCCATACCAACGTGATCATGCAGCCCGCCTATAACTCGCCTCATTACAGCGGCATTAATCCCTACGCCTTAGGTTATCACATGATGCAAGACATCAAGCGTATTTGTGAGCATCCCACCGAAGAAGACATACTGTGGTTTCCCTATCTCGCTCATACCAACTGGCTCGACAGTCTTCATCATGCCATGCGTCACTTTAAGGATGAAAGTTTTATCGCACAATATTTATCACCGCATTTAATTCGTGAATTAAAGTTATTTCAAGTGACCGACGATGATAATCAATCTGAACTTCTCGTTGACGGAATTCATAATGAACAAGGCTATCAGTTGATTCGTGAAACCTTATCTAAGCAATATAACTTAGGAACTCTAGAGCCTGACATTCAAGTCTACTCCGTCGATCTTGATGGCGATCGAGCCCTTACCTTGCATTACACGCAAAATAATCGAGTGCCTCTAGGTGAAAGTGTGAATGACGTGCTACGTCACCTTCACTCTTTGTGGAAATTCCCTATTAAGTTACAGGCAATTGACTCTCAAGGAATGGTGAATGCCGAGTATCATTGGCCGGCAAAAGGCTGATGCTTTTAGTTTGAATTCATTAAAACCGCAGCCATAAATCATAGGCCCCATTAAAATGAGGCCCCAATTTTAAAACAACCGCTTAATGCTTTTTAGGAGTCTCGAAATTATATTAATTAAGACCTAATTCAATCACAAAAGCTAAAGCTAGTTTGGTGAAATTAGCCAAATGATCCGTGTTAAGTAATGATACCGTGTCATTAGAACTATGAATATAAGGGTTGTGTTCATCAAAGCTGGTTTCACAAGGAAATGTTGCAGGAAATCCCTCTTCCATCCACGACGCATGATCACTGCAACCATAACCACACTGAGAATACTTTACCGGCACTTTAATGTAGTTTTTAATTAAATTAGCCGTGAAGGTATTCAAAGTGCTGTCTGTGTAATCTTTAAAAACCCACATGCTAGGATCGCTTGGAATAGATCGATAGCCCGTCATATCCAATTGCATCACCGCATGCACTGGAGTCTTCTTTTCAAGAAAATCTTGCACAACGTATTGTGAGCCAACGAGACCACGTTCTTCCGCCGCATACCAAATAATATAGATCGGACGTTGATAAGCATAATGACTCGACATCAGGACCTGCGTCATCTCAAGCAAGGTGGCTGAACCACTGCCATCATCGCCAGCACCTGGCATATAACCATCCAACGTATCCATATGGGCGCCAATCACAACAGCTGGCGCTTGAATTGACTGACCAATCACCGTAACAAGCGATGGCTGCTTATAACGCCCTGTGGCAACAAAATAAGTAGCAACATCGCTACGATTAAATTGAACTGCCATATTCTCAACAGTGTTTTTGAGCCATTGAGCGGCTTGCACACCAGTCTCTTTAGTTGCAGATCGATTGGTATAATTAGTCAAATGAGTTAAAAACTCCCACAACTGGTCCGTATTAATTTTTGCTATCGCTGCATTGACTTCTTGTGGATGTTTTATTTCATAAGTGTTCTTCGATGATTTAGTTTGTAATAACGATTTTTGCAATTGCGCATGAACACGCTCTAGATTAACTTGATGAGCACTTCCTTCCGTAACACGATGACTAACATTAACAAAACGTCCACACCCTATTTTATCAGCAAGACGGGTCATGGTTTCAAGCTCATTACTTGGAACTTCGATAATTTTAAATAATTGATTTTCGGCAAGAACAGAATAGGTTTTTGGGGCATGATTAGCCAAACAGCGGGGAACTTGAAGTTGCTCCATGTTGACGGACGGTGATTGAGCAATTAACGTGGTGGTACACAATGATAAAACACTAATAGAACTTAAATATTGAAAAATACGCATATAATCCCTTATCGTAGTAAAAAAAACGGCAATGTCGAGCTTCACCTCATCTTAACTATGAAAACTCAAATGTTGAAAAAGGTTATTTTGCCAGGAGCTTTTGAAAAATACGAGGATTAGTTTCATTATAGAGAGTAATTCTTTTGAGTCTTGATAAAATCACACCAGCGAGTTATTGATAATCATTCTCATTTAGGATAAAGTCGCCAATCAATTTAATCGCATAGGTTATTTATGAAAACAAAAACTTTAAAGCACATATCGTACTATTTGGGCGTGGCCCTTCTCACGGCAGGCGCCAGTCTAACGATAGGCTTATTAAGTTTTGGCGGAATGTTTTCTCTTTGGCCGGTATGGTCATTAGCATTAGGCACTGTTGCTCTTTCAGCGTCCTACGAAGGGCAAATTTATATTGATAACATCAAAAGCGCCATTAATAAATTATTTCTTACGCCCAATTATCTCAAAAACCATCTTGCTAATGACTTTTTAAAAAATCATTTTATGACCAAAGACATAGCCGGCCAACCCCAATTTTTTAAAGAATACGAAGAGGAATTGGTATTGCTCCATGAGTTTAAAAACAAAAAACTAAAGAAACACGAGAAGCAACGTCAAAAAAATATCGAAAAAAACATACTTGATAGAGAGCGGTGGTTTGCTCATCTATTATTTATTAAACGAGCTCAAAGAAAAAATGAGGCGCTTAACAGTCTTGATTACGCTAAAGAACTGTACACGTGGTTAGATACGCACCGAGCTCAAGAAGTCAAAGAGACTCAATACACTTATATAAGACGACGTCGATTATTTTATGCCGTAGGTGCTTTTAGTGTGTTATGCGCAGGCTTTATGACCATTGGTACAACCTATCTTCTCAGTGAAACACTGCTCGTGATTCCCTTTTTAACAGCGCTTTCAACCACCATTCCGCCTGCTGGATTTATTATTTTAGCCTCACTTGCCGGTACAGCTTATGGATTACTCATCTATAACGCCGTTACCGACATGATTAACAACGAAACACTGCAAAATCTCTTTAAGCGATTTGCGCAAGTGTGGAAGAATGGGTTAACACCACGTAATGTCATCATGACCGCGCTCACCGTCGCATTGGTGATGCTCGCCATCGCTCTGACAGTTTGTACTGCCGGAACTTGGTGGACCGTTGCGCGCGAAACATCCTCGTTATTGCCAGGGTTAATGAAGCTGCCAAGTTTCATCATGAAATTTATTAATCCCATATTAATAGGCATCGCCTCGTTGTTTTTTAACTGGCAAAACACAGCCGAAACTTTAGAATTACTTGAGGAGGTTAAAAAAAGCCCTTTAAGATGGCTAAAGGAATACTTCGCAGAGTTTAAAAAATTATTAACCGACCTTCTAGTACGTGAAAACTGGTTGCAAATCCTTAACCCCGCGCGATTGATTCTCAAAATTACGTTACTGCCCTTGCGTATTTTTCTTTTCATAGGCCATTTAGCCAGTATTGCTGTCACCGGTGATCGCATGCCTGGTGTGCCACAAATTATTTCCTCTTTATTCGGATTTATTAGTGAAGGGTTTGAAGACGCCCATTATTTTTTTGGTCAGCTAAGCGCTACCACAAAGACTAAACCTACAATATCAGAGATGCTCAATGAACGACTAAATCCGCAAACACAGCGTATCGATTTTCCAACTCAAATTTTAAAAAATGTTATTTTTAAACCCGTGTATTGGCTAGCAGCAGCTTGGGATTGGGCTGCAAGCAAACTCAATCCTTTAAGTGAAAATAACAACGGGCGACGGAGACTAAGCTACTCAGAAGCAGTAATGAAACAATCAGGACAAATTAATCACGAGAATGAAACAGACCAAGCCCCTATCCTGATACCTGAAAAAAAGAGCACCCTCGGATGGGAAAAAGAGCTTCTCGTGATGCAAATCGAACAGTTTAAACAGGAACATTTTGGCATGACACTCTTTGGTCGTAAGCTAGTTAAGGATAAAATTGACTGCCTCACACAATTGCAAGTTCAATTAAAACAAGTAAAATCAACTGATGTTGAGGAATTAAAGCAAATTATCACTGCTGCAAATGATCTTGAAATCAACGGCGTGCGCTGCCTTCAAGTGCATCGACACTTTCATTTTTTTGGATCAGGCTCCCAACAACCTAAGTTGAAAACGGCCAGCCAAACATTGTTGGCAAATCTAACGACCGAATTAAATGAATTAACCTCTCAATCAGTGAATGTATAAACCATGAGTGATATCAATGCATTACAGGGCTTTATGTTTCAACATGCTCAAGTTCGCGGCCAAATAGTTCGCCTTGAACACACCGTTCAAACCATACTAAATCAACACCCCTACCCTCCTATGCTAAGAAATTTATTAGGCGAGGCTCTGGCTTCCTGTTTGCTTCTTATCGGCAGCCTTAAATTTGAAGGCGATATGACCTTGCAATTTCAAGGCGATAAGCGATTATCACTGCTTGTCGTTCAATGCGATCATCAACTAAATTTACGTGCTTATGCCAACTATGACGATCATATGACCACTGAGGAATATACGCAGGCTTTTTTAGCTGGAAAAATGGTGCTCACGATAAATCCCGATCATCATACTCAAGCCTATCAAAGTGCTGTTCCTATCCACTCAACAGCCATGAGTGAAAATCTGACCCATTATTTTGCTCAATCAGAACAACTCGCCACTCGCATCTGGCTTGCTTCTGATGAATCGCGCGTAGCCGGAATGATGCTGCAACTCATGCCAGGAGAAGAACAAGACACGCAAGAAAGAGAAAATTTTTGGGAATATGCCACCCATATTGGTCAGACCATTACCGCGCTTGAATTATTGAATTTAGATAATGAAACCTTACTGCATCGGCTCTATCATGAGACAACGATCATGCTTTTTGATGGTCGTTCTGCGCGTTTTCGCTGTCGTTGTTCGCGCGAAAAAATGCAACAAATGATGACGGTATTAGGTGAACAAGATGCAAAACAATTAGTTAAAGAAAAAGGCGTTATTGATGTCAACTGTCATTTTTGCAATAGCAAGTTTTCTTTTGATCCCATCGACGTGACATTATTTTTTCGTAACTAAGATGCATTAACCATCTTTTCAGCATCGGCTGAATCTGAGTGCCGCATATGCTTCATGCGACACACGATGATCAAGATGCTTTATGATGTTAATAACCCATTCGATGGCGACTGCTCTGACTTGGTATTTCATGCGATAAATCAAGGTCAAAATGCTGAAATATTTCCTCTCTCCGTTCAAAAAGTTGACGTCCCACGATACCCAGATCAGCACTCCGATTAAATCCGAGAACGCGACCATCTTGAAACAAGGTGATTTCTCTTGGTTGATGACTCGAGTTTCTAGCTAAAATTGTAAATGAATCATCAGCATTTCGACGAACACCATCAACATAATTATTGCCGAAGGGATCTTCAATAACCAAAGGTCTCGGTGCCATCGCTGCTGCTAAAGTAGCGCTTTCACGCACATGGCTTCCGTAGATTCTTGCGCAATCATCACGGTAATCTTCAGGAATAGAGGTAGCCATCATCTCAAATACCTTCTTT
>JAOAUB010000055.1 GCA_030157805.1 Legionellaceae bacterium | reverse complement strand
TAATTCATAAACTACAACAACGATCGCAAAAATTGACCGGTGTACGAATGAGGGCACTGAGCGACATCTTCCGGAGTTCCAGTAGCAATAATCTGCCCACCTTTATGACCGCCCTCAGGCCCCAAATCGATAATCCAATCCGCCGTTTTGATAACGTCTAAATTATGCTCAATCACAACAATCGTATTGCCCTGATCGCGTAGACGCATCAACACCGTCAATAATTGTTTAATATCATGAAAATGCAGTCCTGTCGTCGGTTCATCCAAAATATAAAGCGTATTGCCCGTGTCACGCTTCGATAACTCACGCGCTAATTTGATGCGCTGCGCCTCCCCCCCCGACAGGGTGATTGCACTTTGACCTAAACGAATGTAAGGCAAGCCCACATCCATTAAGGTCTGACATTTACGCGCAATCGACGGAATTGCTGCAAAAAAATCATTCGCTTCTTCAACCGTGAATTCGAGCACGTCATGAATTGATTTTCCTTTGTAGTGAATATCAAGTGTTTCACGGTTATAGCGTTTACCGCGGCACACATCACAGGAAACGTAGGTGTCGGGCAAGAAATGCATTTCAACCTTAATTAAGCCATCGCCCTGACACGCTTCGCAACGCCCCCCTCGCACATTAAAACTAAATCGTCCGAGTTGATAACCGCGAGCGCGGGCTTCTGGAGTGTTGGCAAATAACTCACGAATTGGCGTAAATAATCCGGTATACGTCGCAGGATTAGAGCGTGGCGTTCGTCCAATAGGACTTTGATCAATATCAATCACTTTGTCGCACCACTGCAGTCCGTTGATCGATGACACTTGACCCGCCATCATAACGGAAGCATTATTCAAAAGATTCGCCGCCATGGGATATAAAGTGTCATTAATTAGACTGGATTTTCCCGAGCCCGACACCCCTGTAATGCACGTCATCACCTTCAAAGGGATCTCAACACTAACGTTATTTAAGTTATTACAACAAACGCCTGTGAGTTGCAGCATGCGGTTAGGGTCGCCTATTAAACGTTTTTCAGGAACCGCAATCGCTTGAACGCCAGCTAAATACTGCCCAGTTAAGGATTCAGGGCAATTCATGATGTCCGACGCTTTTCCAGAGGCCACAATCCTCCCGCCATGCACACCCGCACCCGGCCCAACATCAAGAATAAAATCAGCGGCGCGAATCGCTTCTTCATCGTGTTCAACCACAATAACGGTATTGCCCAAATCGCGCAAATGAAGCAACGTTTTTAATAATCGTGCGTTATCGCGTTGATGCAAGCCTATCGACGGCTCATCTAAAACGTACATCACACCGACCAAACCCGAACCAATTTGACTGGCCAACCGAATACGTTGCGCCTCGCCCCCTGACAAGGTTTCCGCGCTGCGCGATAAAGAAAGATAATCTAAACCCACATTCACCAAAAATCCTAAGCGTTCAACAATTTCTTTGTTAATTTTGGCAGCAATTTCACCGCGAGAACCAGGAAGCGTTAAATTTTTGAAAAAATCATAAGCTTTATCAATGGAATAAGAAGTCAACTCGGGCAGATTTTTATTGGCCACATAAACATGCCGCGCTTCCTCGCGAAGCCTGGCGCCATTGCACGCCTTACATGAACGTGATGATAAATAACGCACCAACTCCTCACGAACCATTGAGGACTCCGATTCGTTATAACGGCGCTGCATGTTAGGGATAATCCCCTCAAACGGATGACTTTTTGACGAAGACTCACCGCGATGCCCCGAATAATGAAATTCAATGACCTGGCCACGGCTACCGTAAAGAATGATGTCTTGAATTTCTTGAGACAAGTCCTCAAAAGGCAAAGCCACATCAAACTCATAATGGCGCGCCAACGATTCCAGCATCGAAAAATAATACATGGTTTTACGATCCCAGCCACGAATAGCCCCATCCGCTAAACTCGCTTTAGGATTATGCACAACACGCTGGGGGTCAAAAAAACTATCCACGCCCAAACCATCGCAATCAGGGCATGCACCGGCTGGATTATTGAATGAAAACAAACGCGGCTCCAGCTCATCAAGATTATACCCGCATGCCGTGCATGAAAATTTTGAAGAAAAAATAATTTCAGAAAAGTCATCACCCATCGGCGCAATGATTGCCAAGCCATCTGCCAAATTCAAGGCATTTTCAAACGATTCACTCAAACGCTGCGCCGCATCCGCTCGAACTTTAAAACGATCAACCACCACATCAATCGTGTGTTTTTGTCGTAACGCCAACCGCGGTGGCGCATCTAAGTCATAAATTTCCCCATCAATACGAACACGCACATAACCACGTGCTTGAAGCTGACGCAACAACTCAACATGCTCGCCTTTTCTATCACGAATCACCGGCGCCAAAATCATGGCCTTCGCATCAAGGGGTAAGGTTAATACTTGATCGACCATTTGACTGACCGTCTGCGCATGCAACGGCAATCCATGCGTGGGACAACGCGGCTCGCCCACGCGCGCAAACAAAAGCCGCAAATAATCGTAGATTTCAGTTACGGTGCCCACGGTTGATCGCGGATTATGGGACGTTGCTTTTTGTTCAATCGAAATGGCCGGCGACAAACCCTCAATGGCGTCCACATCGGGCTTTTCCATCATCGACAGAAATTGACGTGCGTAAGCTGACAAGGATTCCACATAACGACGCTGCCCTTCAGCATACAACGTATCAAACGCCAATGACGACTTGCCCGATCCCGACAATCCGGTGATGACAGTGAGTTCATTACGCGGAATTTCAACATCAATGTTTTTCAGGTTATGCGTGCGCGCACCCCGGATTGTTATATGACGCATCATCAGTCAGCCTTGACAAAAAAACAATCAATTATAACGCCGCCAGGCTGTTTTTAAAAGCGATACCACCAAAAAAAGGCTCTCAAAAAAAGAATTCTCGGCAATCACCGGTCTTTGCGGAATGAATACTCCCAAGGGGTTGGTGCAGCCACGAAAAATGGTATAATTCCAACATAATCCACGACATTAAAAGTAATTATGCCACGTTTTGTCTCAATTCTTCTGTTTTTCACCGCGCTCATTATCAATGCCAGTCATGCTCATGCTGATTTAAAAGGAATTGAACAAACCTGGAGCGATTCCATGATCACCACAAAAATAACCGCGAAATTCACTCAGGACCGCGATTTAAACCCATTAAAAATTTCAGTCTCCACCCAACATGGCACCGTGAGTTTAACTGGCCATGTCAAAGACAACGCTGCTTTTGTAAAAGCATTGCGTATTGCCAAAAACACCCAAGGCGTGAAATCCGTTGAAACCGAGGAATTAATCATCAAACCTGTCAACACGGCCATTACCGATACCTACATTACCGCCAAGGTTGAGACCGCGATACTTAAAGCTAAAGTGTTTGATGATGAATCCATTCCTTTGGTTGGCATTAGCGCCGAAACAAGCAATGGAACAGTCACCTTAAGAGGTAAAGTCAAAAACAATCAATCCATTCTAGCCATTGTCAAATGGACCAACAAAGTGCGCGGCGTTAAAAAAATAATTTCCAATCTCGAAGTGAGTGATGCTACGTTATGAAAAAACTAGCGGTGTTTTTAGCGTCCACCGACAGCGCCAACCCCTTATTTCTTAACGCCATCGATGAGCTTGCCCTCTTACTTGCTCAAGAAAAAACAACCCTCGTTTATGGTGGATCAACCACCGGCCTCATGGGAAAACTTGCCAATGCAACGCTCGCCGCCGGCGGCAAGGTCATTGGTGTTTTTCCACAGACCATCCAAAGCAACGAATCCCCGCATGCTGAACTGACGCAGTTAATTCAAGTCAACTCTCTCGCCAAACGCATCGAAATCATGCAACAACTCGCTGATGCGTTTATGGTTTTTCCCGGTGGGCTTGGAACATTAGAAGAACTATTCATCGTATGGAATCAACGTCGCCTTGGTCTATTGAACAAACCCATCGGCATTCTTGCCACTGATGATTATTATCAACCCTTGCATCGTTTTTTGGTTGACAATATGCGGCATGAAAATTTTATTACCGACACCGCACTTAAAATACCTTTCATGGCAAAAGATGTTAAACTGCTTTATACCATGCTTAAATAACCGAACATGACAACGGAGCTGTCAACACTATGAGAAGCCTACCAACGGCACTCCCAACAGCAATCAACACGAACAAACCTTTCAAAGGAGCTGCGTATTGCTTACTTACCTTTTCAATAGGACTCTATGCAAGCCTCTTTTATTTAGTTCTTCATCCTCAAATTAACAACATTGATTTTTCTTCATTTTATGCCTCAG
This sequence comes from Legionellaceae bacterium, assembly GCA_030157805.1. Taxonomy (GTDB): domain Bacteria; phylum Pseudomonadota; class Gammaproteobacteria; order Legionellales; family Legionellaceae; genus JAOAUB01. The sequence goes on along the minus strand of JAOAUB010000055.1, from coordinate 40,883 downwards.
TACTGGCCCTCAACCAAAATCATAACCCTTACGTCAATTTAATAGCTAATTTTTTACCTCACACCCCCCAGCTCGCAGCCAATTTAAATCCCCCCATTTTTCTTCTTCTCTTGAAACCGCTGGCAAGCCTAAACTATCAAGCGGCATTGTCAATTTGGATCATGATTTCTATCCTTGCCGCACTTTTAGGCATGCTCATAGTCCTTAAAATCGCTTTTTCTCCCCCCTTCATCAAGTGCTATTGGGCCTATCTTTTGAGCCTGGGATTCTTGTCTTATACCATGATATCAAATTTTGTCATTGCTCAAGTGGGTGCTCTTTTATTCTTTTTCGTCATGTCAGGATATCTTTGCTATCAACATCGCCACGATACGTTGGCCGGCATGCTGTGGGGCCTCATCGTTGCCATCAAGTTTTTTCCAGCCTTGTTATTTTTTTTAGTGCTGAGCGAAAAACGCTATCGGGTTTTTAGCGTGATGCTTGTCACGGTCATTATGCTTTCAATGCTGCCCTGGATTATTTATGGTTCAGAGGTTTATCGCGCTTATTTTAGAATGCTGCCGCAAGTGCTTTGGTATGGTGATTCTTGGAATATGTCATGGTATGGGTTTCTCTTTCGGTGTTGGATAGATCCACACGGCTGGATAGCTCATCGCATAAAGCCTGCCAATTTAGATATCGTCAATGCCGTTTATGGCGCTTTATTGAGCCTCTCTCTGATGGGCTACTGGTTTTTACTTAACAAAAAATCTAAAAAGCCCCATCAAACCATGTGCTTGACCATCACCGCCATGCTCTTATTAAGCCCCTTAGGCTGGCTTTATTATGGCCCTTTGTTATTGTTTCCTCTAGCTATTCTTTGGCGAACTTATAGTCAACAACTTCTCCAAAATAGCTCTTATTTTTTAATGTATTGTGTGTCTTTTTTTATGATCAATTTGCCAATTAACTACACGACAGTTGTTAGTATGCCGTCCTTGCTGAGTAAATTGGGGTATTATTCACTGAGTTTTTATGGCTTACTCATTCTAACCTACTTATGCATCAAAATTCCGACGGTTGATTCAACCCAACAACCGTCTCAACACGATACGAGGCAGGCCGCGCACCCTATTTTTATCATTGTTTTGATGGTTGCGCTTTGGACCACATTAAACACGTTCTTAATACTGTGTTTCAAAAATTAAAAACGAGGACCGCCATGATGAACACGCGAAGTTAAGTTGACATTAGCGGGAATTAATATTAATAAAATAGATAAGGTATTCATACTCTCTGGTTTGAGCATACCGCCATACGAGAACAATACTGACTAGTTTGCTCATTACTTAATCAAGCAGGAAGCTCATGCAAACCGTGATAGTAACCGATGATCCTGACAGCTGGCAGTTTTTAAGTTCCCATAGCCCCATTGTACATGCTTCTGATTACCTCGCGTCCGACCAATACACTCAAAATCATTCCTTGCGTGTTATTAATTTATGTCACGCCTATAATCACCAAACCATTGGCTATTACGTCTCATTATTAGCACAAGCACGCGACCATAAAGCGATTCCTTCCGTGCATAGCATTCAAGATGTGCTCAATACCAGTTTATCCAAACTCATCTCACAAGACATTGATCAAGAAATTCAACAAAACCTTCAGAAGATCAAAGGTAATGAATTTATTTTAAGTGTTTATTTTGGGCAAAACATTAGCAAAGCCCATACTGATCTCGCGCGTAAGTTACATGGTTTATTCCCATTGCCCATGGTACGATTCACCCTGGAAAAAAGAAAACAATGGCAAATCAAACAATTACATGTATTATCCATGCAAGATATTCCACCGCATCATCTCGAGTTCTTGCAACACTGCGCCACAAGCTATTTACTCAAAAAACGTTTTCACCCCTGGCGGAAAAAACAACGCTTTCATGATTTAGCCATTTTAGTTGACCCCCATGAACCCAATGCACCCTCCAATAAAAAAGCCTTGGAACATTTTATCAGCGCAGGAGAAGCCTTAGGACTCAACGTCGATCTCATTGACAAAACAGACCATAAATCCATTGGTGAGTACGATGCCCTGTTCATTCGTGCAACAACCGCCGTTAATCATTACACGTATCGATTGTCTCGCCGCGCAGCCCAAGAAAATCTAGTGGTCATTGATGATCCCCAATCCATTATAAAATGCAGCAATAAAGTGTATCTTGCCGAGCTCCTGCGTAGCCATCAAATTCTCACTCCCCCGACCTTATACCTGAGCAAGCATGATCATCACATCCCAGAGCATATTGAATTTCCCTGTGTTTTGAAAAAACCAGACAGTGCCTTTTCACATGGCGTTCTCAAAATTAACGATCTCAAATCCTTACAAAAATCACTGACTCAATTTTTCAAGACCTCGGATTTAGTGCTCATTCAACCCTTTATTCCAACCGAGTTTGATTGGCGAATTGGTATACTCGATAATAAACCTATTTTTGCCTGCCGCTATTACATGGCACAAAACCATTGGCAAATTTATAATTGGGATGCCAAACAAGAAAAAGTCGAAGGAAAAACTGAAGCTGTCCCTTTAACCGAGGTCCCTGAGGGCCTTATTAAAATTGCCTTAAAAAGCACCCGCCACATAGGCAATGGTCTTTATGGCGTCGATATTAAAAGTTACGGCGATAAACATTATGTCATTGAAATCAATGACAATCCCAATGTGGACTGGGGGCTTGAAGACCAGGCGTGCGATGGAAAACTCTACGAGCAAATTATGAACGTTTTTTTACAACGCATTCGTAGGAAACACGGTTATGTCTAAATATTCACTTTTTTCAGTCATTGGTCTTGAAATTGAATACATGTTGGTTGACAGTGATACCTTAGATATCCGTCCCGTAAGTGATTTGATTTTGACCAAACTGGCTGGCCAGCTGTGTAATGAGGCCATCCTGGGCGACATTGCAGTGAGCAATGAGCTCGTTCTTCATGTCCTTGAATTAAAAAACAATGGCCCCAAGCCTATCAATGCCTCGCTAGTAAGCCAATTTCAACAGGCTATTGCACAGCTCCAACCGTTATTAAATCAGCATAATTTATTACTACTCCCCACGGGAGCTCACCCCTGGATGAATCCCCATACCGAGACGAGGCGTTGGCCGCACGGAAACAAGGCTATTTATCAACAATTTGACACGATTTTCAACTGCCAAGGGCATGGCTGGTCCAATCTACAAAGCATGCATGTGAATTTACCCTTCGCCAGTGACACGGAATTCTTTCAACTGCACGCAGCGATTCGCCTCTTAATGCCTTTATTACCCGCCCTTGCGGCAAGTACGCCCTTTCTTGACAGCCGCTATACGGGGTTCAACGACACGCGCCTGCATTTTTATGGCATCAATCAACAACGGATCCCCTCCATTAGCGGCGATATTATTCCTGAAGTCATTCACTCAACGGCCGAATACCATGAAAAAATCTTACGCCCAATGTATGACGCCATTCGCCCCCACGATCCGAACGGCATTTTACAGCATGAATGGCTGAACTCGCGTGGCGCCATTCCCAAATTTAATGATGGTGCGATTGAGATTCGTATCCTGGACTCCCAAGAATGTGTCCATGCTGATCTCGCCATTGCTTTTGCGATTGTTGCGATTTTAAAACAATGGATTGAACATTCACATTATTTTCTTGAACATCCCTGCCCCTCCATGCCGCTTAAGCTGCTCTATGAAAACAATCTACGCGATGGATTAAGCACACCCATTGACTATCCCGAACTTAAAACTCAATGGCAACTTCCCGCAAGCGTTAAAAACGCTCGTGACGCGTGGACAAAACTGATTGAACGCGTGAGCAGCTCCCTCGATAACGTCAGTCAAAAAGCGCTAGAAACCATGTTGAGCCAAGGCAATCTCAGTGAGCGCTTACTATCGGCAGTCAATGGCGATTATCAACACCCAACGCTCGCCAGACTCTACCGCCAATTAAGCGATTGCTTGCTTGAAAATAAACAATTTACCGGCCAAAAATGAATTTTAAAAAATCAGTCCTACTCATCACGTGCGAACATGCGGTGAATCACATTCCACCAGCCTATCACAATTTATTTGCTCAACATCACAATCTGCTGACTTCCCATCGCGGGGTCGATGCGGGCGCTTTGGCAATAGCGCAAATTCTCGCTCAATCATGGAATGTTCAACTCATTGCGGCAACCACGAGCCGTCTACTGATTGATTGTAATCGCAGCTTAACGCACCCAACTTGTTTCTCGGAAATCACCAAACCCTTAGCCGCATCAATCAAACAAGACATCATCACACAATACTATTTGCCTTATCGTGAGATTGTTGAACAATGGATTCAAACAGAAGTAAATCATCAACATCACGTGATTCACCTCTCAATCCATAGTTTTACCCCAGAACTTCATGGGATCCGTCGAGAGGTGGATCTTGGTTTGCTTTATGACCCCCAAAGACCGTCCGAAAAAATATTAGCGCAACAGTGGAAAATCCGCTTAAAAAAACAAGCTCCGGAGTTAAGAATTCGCTTGAACTCACCCTATCGTGGTGCCAGTGATGGTTTCACCACCGCCTTACGAAAAAAATTTTCACCCGAGGCTTATTTAGGAATGGAACTTGAAAGTAACCAAGCGTTATTGCAGAAGCCCGCTTCGTTAGAGCGCATTGCAACGCTTTTTTTGACGAGCTTACCCTAAGAATAAGCCAAACTCGTCAATCCTCCCTCTAAAGAAAACTATTTTCCTTCATCCACCGATCGTCGGGAAACTTAGTCAAGTAATTACGAATGGAGTCAGGCAAAATAACCAAGCATTTTTGCCCTTTTTTCAAGGATTTGGCAGCAAGCAATGCCGCCCACATGGCCGATCCTGAGGATCCGCCAATGAGTAAGCCCTCCTCTCGAATCAAACGACGAGCCATCAAAAATGAATTTTTATCATTGGTTTTGATGTACTGATCAATCAACTTATTATCAAGAACCTCAGGGAAAAAATCATAGCCTATGCCTTCCACCAAATAAGGTGCAACCGTCGTTCCTCCCCCAAGAATAGATCCTTCAGGATCAACGCCAATGATTTGAATGGCGGGATTATATTCTTTGAGACGTTTGGCAATACCCGTAATCGTGCCGCCGGTTCCCACCGAGGCCACCACCATGTGCAAATCCATACCGAAATCATCTATAATTTCTTGAGCTGTGCCAAAATAATGCGCTTCAGGATTACTCGGGTTAGCGTATTGATCTAAGATGTGCGAATTAGGAATTTCTTGATGTAATCGTTTGGCAAGCGAAATATGGCTGTCAGGATCACTTGAAGCCGCCGCAGTCGGCGTACGATAAATCGTGGCCCCTAAGGATTCCAGCACAACTTGTTTTTCGTGACTCATTTTTTCAGGCATGGTAATAATCACCTTATAACCACGCACCGCACCGGCTAAAGCAATGCCAATGCCCGTATTGCCTGAAGTGGGTTCAATCAAGGTATCTCCGGGCTTAAGCCGACCTGACTCTTCCGCATCAACCACCATCCGATAACCAATTCGGTCTTTGGCCGAGCCGCCTGGATTAAAAAACTCACATTTTGCATAAAGTTCACAATCGAGCTCATGACCTAAATGATTGATCTTGACAACGGGTGTGTTGCCTATAGTTGCAAGAATATTGTCATAAATCATGCCTACTCCTTATTGCTTGAATAGCATCTATTTTACAGAAAATAACAGATAATGAAACACGCAAAGAGAGAACAAATTAATCAACTCGTCTGCAGATAACCGCACTAAATCAACACGACAACTCAGGTTATCAATTTACAAGCGCTTAAGCACAAGCTACCATTAAGATTGATTCACCATGTCCAAGGATGACAAAAAATGAAAAAAACATCTAAGCTCTTAAAAACAAGCTCCATCGTTGTTGCCCTACCCTTGTTACTCACGGCGTGCGAGTCCATGAACGCTTTGTTCGGTGATTCATCACGGCCTTCAGATAATACATCAAGCTATTCCGCGCCTGAATCAAAGACGAACAAATCTGCCCCCGTCAATGTTCAAGCAGAAAAGGCTAAACCTGCCTACAAAGGCACCGCCGTGCCATCAGGAACGGTTGCCGCCACCGTCAGTGCGCCGGTGAGCACCGAAAGGAAAACTGCCACAGGTACCGTGGAAGCGCCCGTTGTACCGAGTACAGCGCCCACCGTCGATCAATAAGGTCAAACAAGCCATGAACAATGCACTTAAAGAACAAGCGGCTCAGGCCGCTTTAGCTTACATCGAAGATGACATGATTATTGGCGTGGGAACAGGCTCCACGGTTAATTTTTTCATTGAAGCTTTAGGAAAAATTAAACATCGCTTGGATGGCTGTGTTGCAACTTCCGTCATGACTGAACAACGCTTAAGAGCATTGGGGATCCCTGTTCTTGATGCTAATACGGTCAGTGATTTACCCCTTTATGTGGACGGCGCTGATGAAGTGAACGCCCGCTGCGAAATGATTAAAGGCGGTGGCGGCGCATTAACTCGCGAAAAAATTGTGGCCACCATGGCGTCACGTTTTATTTGCATTGTGGATGAGTCCAAAGTTGTTAAAAATTTAGGTGCTTTTCCCATTGCTGTTGAAGTCTTGCCCATGGCTCGTAGCTTTGTTGCCCGTCAGTTAGTTAAATTGGGCGGTGACCCTGAGTACCGCGAAGGTGTGGTCACTGACAATGGCAATCTTATTTTGGATGTCTATAATTTTAAACTAACAACCCCAAAAACACTGGAGGAATCCATTCAACTCATTCCCGGGGTCATTGAATGTGGTTTATTTACAAAACGTCTTGCCGATGAGGTTTTGATCGCCTCCGCTAACGGAATCCAAAGGCTCACCTCGTTGAATTAACCGCTCCATTGTTTTCATGTTTTGCTGGTGCTGGAATAATTGCGTTTCAATCCCGCGAAGTATTTCCGTACCTCGCTGCAGGGCTTCATCGCAGTTTTTCAGCTTCCGTGGTATCTCTACACTGTTAGGGTAATTAGGAACAAGGCGTTTCAAGCTGACAATTTCTTTTCTCACAGCAATCAGGTTCGAAATTGTCATTTCTTTCAAATCCAAAAGCCGCTTTATAAACTTATTCACCTTGTCTTGTTGTTCTGTTAATTGATTCAATTCGCGCATACGTTGTCCTTTGGTGTGATTGATTCAAAGCATTCAGGTTATTTAGTATAACTTGTTTGTTTTGCTGATTCTTGATCAGCTTGTTCTATAACTAGCTCTGTTTCTTTCTGAAGAGCGTCTGACTGTTGCTCAAGGACGGTGTATTGAGCACCAAGATCTTGTATTTTATTAAGTAGACCATCACTGCCCAGGGATGGCTCTGCCTGAACGATATCCAGCCCGGCCAGCGACGCATTATCACAATAGACCATTCCTGTTTTAGAGTCGATATCATACCGAATCTGTGTTGGTTTTCCTGTGATCCGCATGTCCACCGTCAGACTAAAACCAGATTTAAAACGCTCGCTTTGATTTAAAGTAACTTTATCAAAAGAGACCTCAATGGCCGGATCAAAAGACCGCTCGACAATGGATTGCTCAATGGTCGATAATAATTGTGTGTATCGCGTTGTTGTGTTGAATTGCCGAAAGAATAAATAATCTTGCTCTCCCTTCAATGAATTTACGAATGAAACATCGCCATCACGATAACGCATTTTATCGCAAGGAAGGTTCAGCTGAGCACGCCGTGGCTCCGTGGCTCGTGTATGCTTAATAACATTCAAAACCGCAGCACAAGCCGCACGATAAACTTGAACGGATCCTTTCTGATTAATTTTGCTCAATTGATCAGACTGCGCAAAATAATTCACTAATTGCATGTCCTGCTGTTGGCAATACGTGTATAAAGAGCACCAATCGTCGTGTTGAAATTGTTCATCACCTTGCATCATCAACGCAATATTTTTAAAGAATGCAGAAATAACTTGATATTTAGTGTCTATCGATTGATTCTGGTCACTGATAGCATCAATCACTTTCTGAAAAGCGGGCTTAAGAGCCTTGAATCGAGGCAAGCTTTTAAAGCGCTCAAGGACCACGTGAATATCACTGAACTTACGTTGAACGTCATCGTCTAAGGTAGCCGCATCGGTAGCCGCAACAACTCGGGTTTCAAGATCATTCAAAAATTGATACAAACGCCCCTCAATACCATCAGCCATGCTGCGTTGATGCCGAGCATCATTCGCCAAAAGTTGTGTGCGTGCGAGCGTCAGGTGCAACAAAATATCCTGAGGCCTTGTCGTGTCAGAATTTAATTTTTGAAGCAATTGCCGGGCAACCTCCTTACGATCACGACTCACCGACCACCATTTACCTTGATAATCGCTTAGCCATTTCACGGCTTGTGCGCGCATCGCTTCGTGCGCAGACGTGTTTTCTTCACCCTTCCACCAAGTCGCAAATGAATCTTTTTTCCATGCTGTCGTTTCTTGAGGTAAACTTTGTTGCCATTCCGGCATCATAAGATTCAGATAGCGGCTCTTTTGAGCCTCAAACTGACCTTGATGATTTGTTAACGCGACAAAATGCTCTTTTTGGGCTTTGGCCAAGGCATCAATCAACGCTTGATTACCGCTCCAAAGAATTGTTTTCACAACATCTCGACCCTGTTTCGCTAATGCAGCATGCGCGACATAGTTACCATTGCGAAAAGCTTTATAGCGTAAATAGAGTAAGGCCCGCATGATCTGTTGAACTTCAACAGCATGAGCACCTTGCGTGTTGTTCATCTGCAATGTTGTGGGTAATTGATTTCGGTGAGCTGAGGTGCTCAGATAAGTCTTACTTCGTTGCAACAGCGCTTTCACCACACGATTTTGAGCTTCAGTCATTTTATCGCTTAAACAAGTCGGTGGTGTGCCATTCTCGATAGTAAGAACATCGCAATACGCAGCATCAGCAGAAGTATTTGGATCAACGCGCCGGCGTAATTGAGTGTCTTTAATATAATGTCGTTGAAGCATCGGGTGTTTTGCCAGAACCGCGTTGACAAGCTCATCAAACTTAAGCATCGTCGCGGACGCGCTAATTTCAAGTCCATGACGCTTTGCCCACGTCTTCAATTCAGTCTCAAGTTGAGGGGCTAACTTAGCCCATTCAGCACAAGCAAATGCTGCAATAGCGTTCAATTGATCATCGTGGGTGCCGCCGTCATGCTCTAATTTCGACCAATAGTCATCCATATGACCTAAGAATAAACTCCAGTGTTGCAATAATTGAGACTTCATTGCCTGGCCCACATCCGGTGCTTCCTTGGCATGTTGATTCACCTGTTGAATCCATGAATTGAATTCCTTAAAAACAATCTGTTTAACATCATCGAGCGATTCCCGGTGCTTTCGGTCAACCACGCGCGTTTTGTTACGCACCACGTTCAAATCGCGGATAGCTTGATCAAGCCCTTCAACGGTTTCAGGGATCTGACGTAATTGCTTAGGACTATAACTATCAGCAAACTGACTACGGCAAACGATTAATCGCGTTGAACCAACTTGCCCTTGACGTCCTGCACGACCAATTTTTTGCCGTTTGGAGCGTTCTAAGTCTTCAGCAGAGTAAGGCTCGGTATCCACCGAGGTTTGTATGGTGTACAAACCTCGCTCATGTGTTGGCGTAATGTCAGTACCGCGATCAAATACCGTTGAAATTGTAATCATCCCATCTTGACTCGCCTTGTTTTTGAAGGCATTTTCCTCATCATGGCGCTCTTGCACCGTTGGCTTTTCACTGCTGTAGTATTGTTGCACACCACCGTCACGGTTCAATTTGCTTTCATACTGTCTTGGGTTTGCACGAATAGCATTCTGCAATGCTTGGGCAATTTTCTCACCTTGAACTTTATCTGCGCAATGAATCAGTACCGGACTGCACTGACCTCGTCGTTGTTGACGAACATGCCTTAAGGTTTCTTTGACTATTTTACGAAGGTGATCGTCTTCTTCCCTGGCCGGATCATTGAGATACTTAGAATTAGTCAATATGGGATGAAGATCCCGACGATTGGAGGCTTTAAATGGAGGAATATCAACAAAACGAAAACCATACTTAGCATATTGTTCTTTGATTTCTTCAGACGATCCGACGGTGCCACTCATGCCTAAACGCACCTTATAAGTATCCATCATAATTTTACTGTTAAGCGTGGTCACGGTGATTTTTTCAGGCTCAACAAGAAAATTAGGACAAGCTTTAGACTCGATGTCGTCATGATACTTGTGACGTAAGCGCACGTGCAAAAATTGTTGAATGGCATGACTAAATTCCGCCTGAAGATTAGGACGACCACCCGACAAAATACACGCTTTAGCAACACGGCCGTATTCGGGGTGTTCTAGTTGAACAACCCTAAATTTAGTTTCTTCCTGTTCAATTAATTGAGCTGTCTTTGCGGCAGCAAGCAACCACGTCTCAAGACGTTTTTGATAAATGGCCTGAGTTCCTTCAAGAGAACGAAGCTGTGTTTTTTGCTCTTTAGTCTTCGCCCCGTTTTTTAACCATGTTTGAGCTTCGCTCAATAAATCAGCATCACTCATTACCGTGTTTTGAGCTTTCTTAGCGTCAACAAATTGCACTAGGGCTTCATAAATCCAGATATAAGGGCTTTTATAAGGATCTGATCCGGGATCAAGCGACATGGCAAAACGATAGCGTGTGCTGTCATCCAAGGTCAAGAAATCGACCTCATCCGCAATCAGGGCACAATTTGCGGGGAAAGTTTGGCCTTCTAGCTGCCTTTTTGAACGATATAACGCCATGTCGGACATTGTTGAATAATGAATCGCGCCTTCTTGATAGTCGGCACGAGGCGATCCCGCATGAATTAACTGAGCACGAAGACCAAGATAATCAAAAAAACCTTGGTTTTCATGCAATCCTTCGCCGGCTAAAAACGAACTGCTAGTACAAAGATCCACCGTACGCCCCTGCAATGCAGCCATAGCGGCAGCAAGCGCTGCTGTCAGTGATTTACCCTCGCCCGTTTGCACTTGCGCAATAAAATCATCGCCTTGCTGCATGGCCGTAAGGAGGTACAAAATTTGTGTTGGACGCGGGAACTTATCCGTACCGCGATACATGACTTCGCGTAAAAGGGCGATACACTCTAACTGTGCTTTGATCCGCTGTTTTTGGGTCGTTTGTGAATGGTTAAAGAGTTCACGATAATAGTGCAACAGCGCTTGAATTTCGCCATGCGACATCGAGCTTATCGGTTTTAGTTCCGTCGTATCAAGCTCAAAAGGACGAGTCAGGATCGGTTTGTCATGACCTATGGCATTAACATAAAGAAACCATTGTTGCAGTTCCTCACGTTGTGATAAGAGTAGCGGGCGGTTGTAGTTCAAATCGCCTAAACTATCAAGGTAACCGGCCAGTGAGTCCGTCTCAAACTGAGCGCTGAAAAACGCAGAATCTTGTCGTTTTTTAGACGGATCGCGATCATAAGATGCTGCTAACTCGTTCAAATCCAACGAGGTGGATTCTAACGTGGTTTTCAGTTGCGTCAGATCAGGGTGCCGTGGCGCTTGATATAAGCTGCTCAAGGCGCGCTGTTGAGCCTCCTCCAGGCCATGAAGTGACGTTATAACACCTTTCAGATCATTTAAAGTCGAAGGTTTTTTGTTTGTTATGGCTCTTTCAGCCGCCTTAAAAGCAATCATGAGTACACCAGAAGCGTGCTCATCCTGCACGATGGTCTTGATCTCAGGATCCTTCATAAGATGAAGAAACTCATCGGCCCGCTCTCCTTCAAAAAAATCAAGGATCATGGTGCCAAGCTTCTCATCCAACTTACTCAAGGATTCAAAGGCTGACTTAACATCATTTAATCCTGTGTCAAGATTGGCACACGTTGACAGCCGCTGTAACTTACGCGCAAACCACTGAGGCTGGTCTTTTCTCAAGTTCAACAAGTCCTTGGTAAAATCAACCGCACGATCCGAATACGTTTGGCAATACCTTAGCGCCAGCTCCCAGAGCAGCTGGGTTTCACGGTCCGTGCGCGGTACTTGTTTGGCTTCATCTTCCTCGTCAAAAAGCACAGCAACAACACCGTTAAGACTGGCTTGTGTCGCATCATTTAAGGCATTGAACTTAAAAAATGCCTGAAACGTCGTTTCAGGAAATGGTTTGGTGGGATCAAACTGTGTTGTAAAAACGGCAGTAATCTTAACCAGCAGCTCAATAGAATAAAAACCCAACGGAGCATCATCTAAGATATGAAGTAGGTGACCCAAGGAATTCGGCCAAGCTTGATTTATTTTTTTCAAATGAGCAAACAATTGATCAATAGCATTGATTTGCCCAGGATAAATCAAGGCAAAACGCTTAAAATCACCCTCCTTTTTTACGGGGTGATTCAATTTATTCATGATGATCTTACGCAACAAGTTGTTATTTTGTTCGCTGTTGGCACCAACTCGACACATCCCATCGGACAAAACGGTATCATAGACCTTGGTCATCACGCTTTTTATCTTGTCTTGTATAACACCATTGATAAAACTAGAATTTTCAGCGATAGTTTTTAAGTGGGACAGTAGAACAGCGGGGCCTTCCTGTGTCGCAAGACTGTCGTAAAAACCTTTTCCCAAGACTTGATCAAGAGCCGCTTGATTGGAGTGCAATTCATCTCTGATTTCACGCATGTATTTGGTGATGGTGGTTTGAAGACTTCCTCCGTCAACAGGGGCTACAGTCACCTGACTTGTTTGAATCCTACATTGTTCAGGTAGTCGCCGTTTTATTTCCGCCTCAAGGGTGTTGTAATCAAGGATAGTTTCGGAGGTAAGCAACGCAACAATTTCGATTAAGTGATCAAGCGTCGGTAATTCTGAAGAGCTCACATCAATATGACCTAATAACTCCAACAGATCAAAGGTCGTCTTCTCGCCATGCTTTTTAAAGCAATTTGTTACAGTTTGATACAAATCTTGCGCTTTCTGCACCGCATTGTCATCATTGATATTGTGACTGCTGCAAACTGCAAACAATCGAGCAGTGGCAGCGCGCAAACTATTGGCATTCCGTGCTCCTTCAAAACCAAATTCCGCGACGAACCTAGACTCATCACCGTGACTTTCCTGAGCGTTGATTCCCTCTGTTTGCATTAACATACGATGCAATGTATCAAAGCTTATCCCCGAGTTGTTTTGGGCAAGCAACGAAAGCGTGTCAATGTACGAATCGGCGGCATCTGCAAATGATGTAACAAAAGACAATATTTCATTGATCCGCTTATAAGGTTCATTAGATGTACTTTTTAATGCCAACTGAGAAATTGCAACAACCTCCGCAATGGTTGGTTTTATAGAACACGTACGCAAAGGTTGCCATGCCGTGATAATCCCTCTGGAGCGAACACCATCATTGACAAAATCGACTAAAGCGTCAATGTCTTCTGATGTAAAATTCTTACCCCGTTGACCGGTTCCAAAGATAGCAACAATCAGTAATCCCATATCAAGCGAACCAGCTCCAATCTTTTTCGTCAATGTATTAAAAACATCACTGTATGTTTTTACTGATGCACGATGATTGAACGTAGCAAGATAACGCAGATAACCGGCTTTTTTCTTTTCATGAGTATCACTTATTGCCAAGCTGTTTGTCATATTTTGTTTATTAATTCGAAAACAATAGCCTTGCTCTACCAGCGCGCCCTTCTCAATCTCAAGATCCGAGGAGATCGCGCCTAAAACGAGCATCATGTCAGAGCGGACCAATTTATAACCTTCATACCGAGAAGCATAGAAAGGACCAAGAGGATCGAGCGAAAGCCCACTCATGGATTCATAGAATTGTTCGTTAATGTCATGAGCATGGGGTAAGATGGTTGAAACTAATCGATCTAATCCAACACGCATGTCGGCCACATCGCTTAAGGGACAATATTCCGTGAGCGCCAACCCAGGATGTACTTCGTCCAATTGACCACAAAAATAAACAAAAGCTTCCGTTAACTCAGCTAAATTAGACCAACGCTGGCCAGGTTCTGGCGTCTTGCTCACAGCAAAAAATCCACTTATATCCTCGTTTTCCTCTTCTCCAGAAGAAGAACCACCAGCATACTTAAGATTACTGCTATGTTGTCTGGTTAATGATTGCCACCACGTGGCCTGTGCCGAAGAAAAGGCCAGTATTTTCTGAATGGCTGCCCGCGAAGCTTCTGTCGTTAATTCATTAAGGTTCGTTGATGGCTTGATAAAAACACATTTAAAATCATTGAAAAAGGCTTCGCCACGAATCGTTTTAATTTGTTGTAGCGAAAAAAGAAAATCAGACAAAATATCAGAATTTTGCTCATAAAGAATGTCGCTTAACGCCGCAATGATTGTTGCATCGGGATCATCACCGAAAAGCAGCTTGATTTGTTGGTTGATTTTGAAGGCTTGATCTTCACCACCTTGGCTTAAACCCTTAATGAATTCCTGCAAGATCTGACAGCGCATACGGCCGCTAAAAATCGTTTGAGCAGGATCCTTAATAAAAAACCATTGACTACAACATGCTTCAAAACTGGGATTCGTCGTTTGTTTCTTAGAAAAAAGATGTTGATACAACTCTCGAGCCTTTTGTTCGGTCATGAATTGTAAAACATCACCTGCCCAAGCTTTCTCTGGCATGGGTTGACTAAAACGAATCGTGAGTGGTGATTCCTTCGGATTAATGATTGGATTAAAGGAGGTGTACGTGAGCACAACCTTTCCCTCATCATCCTGTTGTAACAAAAATCCTCTCGGCAAATTATCTGGATTCAAACCATATTGCACGTCTTGCAAGTTATCAATCAAAATTTTGGCTGCCAAGACCGTCATTTTTTGAATACCATACTTAAAATAGTTGGCATCCTTACCCGTGATCAAATCCCAACATTGGGCTGCACTCAGATGAGGGTGCCGATTTTCAATCAATGGCCCCATTTGTTTTATAAACTGATCGCAATCGAGCAAATCTTCACGGCTAGCATAAGATGAGAAACTTTCTTCTTGAATTTCATCTTCGTCAGGAAGCTCGTCATTATCAATGACAGTTTGAACTTGTTGTTGAACCTGTTGTTGCTGTTGTTGCTGAACTTGTACTTCCGTGTCAAGCGCACCAAGCCCCCCACGACCCAATATTGCGTTACTAATTTTACCCGGCTTAATTTCTGCTTTCGGTGTACTGTCAGGCTCAAGAGGCGACAAAACAGGAGTTACACGTCTATTTGCTAAAACCGCATTCTGCAACTCAGCCAGTTTTTTAACAAACATAGGATCCGTTTTTTTATCCGTTGAAAACGTCAAGAGAACCTTGACCTGTTTCTCTTGAACAATCTTAATGAGGGCGTCAAGATTTTCTATCGACAACGATGACGAGATTAACTGCTTAAACTCCAAATGCTCAATGTTGCTGTTTTGCAATAAATCGAGCGTCGCGGCAAGTTCATTAACAACATCGTCTTTAAAATCAACTGCTAAAATCAAATGCTTGAATGCCACAAAAGGCGATGATGATTGCAAATGAGCCTTAAGTTTTTGCAGCCCATCAAACTTGCCGCTCATCGATATCAACCCAGTGACGTTCAGCACTTGACAAAAAAACTGATCATCACTGAATCGATCTTCATGATCCGCCATATATTCCAAGAGCTTAGCAAAAGCAACCGTCCCAATTTTCGAAAAACTAGATATGATTGTGACGTTTGAACTATCCGGCGATGCAATGTCAAAATCAAACACGCCGCCACGAGGTTTCCCCGACGGAGTAAATAACATTAACTCAAATAAGCGACCCCAGGGATCACTCATGTCTTTGTTAGGCTCCTCACCGAGCGCAGTCAGCAATTCATTTCTTGCCTGAATCACCGAAAGATGCAATGCCAAGTCAGAAGATGCTTCACTTGTTGTGACATCAACTTGGCATGATAAACAATCAAGCTGCTGATAAATCAACTTTTGATATGTTGGCTCCAACGAATCGATGCCCGTCAAGGTGATATTTGTTATGGTTGGATTGCTTCTTATTGCGGCAAAAATAGCTTGTACCGCAAGTGTATCATTTGAAAAAGCCTGAATTTCTGGGTTCCTTAGAAAGTCCTGCATATTCAACGACACCTTAGCCTCTATTGAATCAGAATAAGACTTAACAACGGTCGATTGCTCTAAAGAGGACCGCATCTTATCTGCTTCAACCAACTTCTCAAGCTCGTCTGCTGTCAGAGCTTTTGATTGATTTTTGATTGTCTTTGTGGAGGTCTGCGCGAATTCTAATAATTTTCCTTCAATCAGTGAGGGCTTAATCAACAACGGCTTCTCATGCGTGCCCTGTTCAAATGACGTGTCACGCCATGCGGACTGACGCGTTATTTCGGCCTGTTCGTCAACCGTGAGCCCTTGTTGTCCAATCAATAAACGGTATCCAAGATTGCGAAAACTGGTGCTATCATGGCATGCCATGAATCGCTCATACCATGGGTTATCCGCGAGGGTAAGATCGCCGCATTCCAAAAGATCAGCAATCACTCCTCGCAACGCTCGATAACCGCACGTAAAGCTATCCCGCTGCTCTCCTGATCCAATCACATTAATGACAGGTTCTTCACACTCTGGGAATGCCGAATAAGTCGTTGAGTTGCTGCTCGTGATATCACCTTGTCGCTCATAATATTTCAACGCGGCGGTGATGGTTTCAGTCATTTGTTTCTTACTTGCGTTAGGCAAATTTAATTCATCGGTGTATTTCACCGTGATTTTAGGTATAGGCTCGCGTGGATCAACCGTCACCAATAAGCGCGTCCAATGATTTCCGCGCGAATCGATACGACTGTGACCATCTTCACCTAAGTTGACAATCAAAGGAATGGTGTAGCGTATTTTTGGATCATCCAGTCGATGTTTTTCTCGCTCAAAATGTAAAGCAAGACCAAGATCACTCACCTTAAAGGGAACAACATGAGCACCTTTTTCCGTGAGTCCTAAAGTTTTTAAACCACGCTGAATATCGAGATCCGTCAACCACTCATTTTGTTTTAATTGGCCGGCAAGAAATTTTTCCAACAAGCCAGGAAAGCTATCTTGTCGCAAGATGAATCGCGAAGGGCGAGTCTTTTTCCACTGAAGCCATGCGAGTTTTGCGGCAGATAAATTGAAACTGACAGCATACTGATCATCAAGCTCACCTGGAATTTTTTGGCAGGTCAGATATTGAATATATTGCTCATAGACTATGGCAACATCATTGAGCGCTAAAGTAAGAGTTTCGTTATTTTCAACAGCAAGCGTGACAAGAGAAAGGTAATCACCATGCGCTTCATCAAATTGTTTCAACCCTTCGATGAAGGGAGCGAGTTCCGTCATAAGAACAGGCGTTTTATCCACCCAAATATGCTGCAATTGTTGAAATGCATCATTAACGGGAACTTGTAAATCGAGAGTATTGCTGTTGAAGGCTTCTGACTTTTCTTGCACATCGGCGGTCGTTAATACAGCAACCTGACGAAGCTGCTCCCTCGAAATTCTGTCATTATCGACGGCAACACGTAACTTAATCATGCGCTGCATGAGAACTCTCGTGCGTTCAGTTAAACGAGTCGAATCAGCATCATTGAAAAAATAGACCATCATCACACCCCATAGAGATCAAATAAGCAACATGATTTATAATATTAGCACATATAGGCTCAATTGTGGATCATAGTCTAAGGAAGGAGTTTAAATTGAACACTATAATTGATTATTTTTTGACGAACAATGCAGCCATTGCAGCTTCCACAATTCATAAAGAAATACTTGATTCTCCTGGTTTGTCAGTAATGGCAACAAATCCGCCAAGGCTAAAAATCGATGATTTGCAACAAGTTGAACTAACTCTGGGCTAATACCCCCCGTGGGCCATGCGCAACCATTAATAAATAACTCTAAATTATCGTCATAATAAGCAAAACGACAAGCCCCATCGCGCAGCATGCCTTCACTGGCAAGCAATTCCTTCATAAAAAGCGAGACATCACCGGTCTCGTCATCATCAAGCGGCAAGGGTAGTTGCTGTTCCGCTTGTTGATCAAGGCTCGTCACAAAACAGGCAAACCAACGTTTTAAGGCTTGATCATCATTTAATAATTGTTGCATTGATTGCTTCGCATTCAACCAAGCTTGTGTTGGAATAACGGAAGATGATTTAACTTGAGCCCAATGAGGATCATGGTATAACGAACTTAACTGACCGCTGTCTGCCAAATAATCACCAAAACTACCCCACATTTCTTGATTTTGATAACTACGATAACCAAACGAGTACGTCATGCATTCGTCGCTCAAGGACACCCCGTGATGACCGACATGAGGCGGCAGGTATAACATATCGCCAGGTTCAAGAATGTACTCTTCCTCAACAAGAAACTCCGCCATGATGCGTAAGGGCACATCATTCAAGTAATTGGAGGGTGTGCAATGTTTTGTCGTGAGTGACCATTTGCGGCGACCAAGTGCTTGATACAAAAAAACATCGTAATTATCGTAGTGAGGCCCAACACTGCCGTGTTGAACGGCGTAACTTATCATCACATCATCAAAACGCCATTGCGGTATAAAATCAAAGTGTTCAAGAAGGCAGGCAACCTCAGGGATAAGCCTATCCACCCCTTGCACCAACAAGGTCCAATGCGTTTTTGGAAGCTTCTTAAAATCAGCGTTAACAAAAGGGCCTGTTTTTAAATGCCAAAAGGGTGCCTTTGTCGGAGTTTCAAAAACAAGACGACTTTCAACCTCCTCTTCTAACGACAACCCTGCTAATTCGTCGCCGCTCAAGGGGTTGATAAAATGAGGCAATGCTTGGCGGATTACCAACGGTTTTTTTTGCCAATAGTCACGTAAAAAGGTATCGATATCAAGTTGAAATTGGACCATGTAATCATTAACTCACATTGTTTGAGATGGTATTGATCGGATGTTGACTCACGCGATTAAATCGGCTCTAACGTGATCGTCAGATCCTCTTCGACAATGAGCAGATGATTTGCGGGAACATCTTGCCACTCCTCATGAAACTTCGTCAACTTTTCCGAGGCAATTAAAACACTCTGCTGTTTTCCATGCAATCGTTCATGATGAAGATTACGATGCGGCTCAAAGGTGTGGCCAGAAAAATAATACAAGGTTTCGGGCTTCGTTGTTTGATGACTGCAATAGCGTGTGGCAAATAAACGCCGACCATCTGTCAAGCAAAAATTAAAAAAAGACGTCTGATGTTTGGAGTATGTCGCGACCAAATCATTCACCACCTGAATGGTTTTCCGTATCGTGTCGGCAACAACCTGAGACTGGTTTAAATCACGTCCCTCCGCAAGCTGAATAAGCAACGCAAAAAAATGTTCAGAATCCGTTTCTCCCTTAATCCAATTATAAATATCATCGTCTAAAAGATGCCTTAAATGACGTTTTACTGGCATAAAATCAGCAATATTTCCATTATGCATGAGCATCCAGCGGCCTAAAATGAACGGATGGCAATTGTAATGATTAACACCACCGGTACTGGCCGCACGCACGTGTGAAAAAAAGCAATTTGATTTGATTTTTGCCGTTAAATGCAACAAATTACGATCATTCCAAGCAGGTAATGTTGACGTAAATAAAGCCGGCTCTTCGCTGATTGAAGGGGTATACCATCCAAGACCAAAGCCATCCCCGTTGGTTGGGTAATGTGATTCGCGCGCATGCAAGCTTTGCCTAACAATGGAATTCGTGGGCTTCACCAGCACCTCTTCCATCAAAAGTTCATGACCTAAATAAGCAATAAAACGACACATAAACCTGCCTCCATTGAATTAGTGACTCCTCACCTTGGGAAAAACCCTCTCTAACTATCCGTGCATGGGTCTATTTTTTTCTTAGGCCGTTGCCAACCATAAATTGTTTTTTGCTTGCTCACCGTGAGCGTGAGTTCGCCAGATGGTGCATTGCTGCGAATCGTGCTGCCTGCACCAATGGTCGCATTCGCACCCACAATCACCGGTGCAACTAACTGCGTGTCCGAACCAATAAACGCACCATCTTCAATGCTGGTATGGTGTTTATTGACACCATCGTAATTACACGTAATGGTTCCAGCACCAATATTAACGTCATCACCAAGGGTAACATCGCCTAAATAACTTAAATGACTCGCCTTACTGTGAGTACCAAACGTCGCTTTTTTCGTTTCCACAAAATTACCAATTTTACAAAAAGCGCTCAAGCGAGTCCCCGTACGTAAACGCGCAAAAGGACCGACTTGACAATGTTCACCTAGCTCCGCGCCCTCAAGCACGCTGCTTGCATGAATTCGACTGTGTTTACCCACAGTGACGTTGGTCAACACGCAATTGGGCTCAATATGACACCCTTCCGCTAAAGTCACGGTACCGATAAAGACGCAATTGACATCAATAAACACATCCCGCTCGGCATGAAGCTCACCACGAATATCCAATCGAGCGCTATCCGCAAGGGTCACCCCTGCCAACAGCAATTTTTCAGCTTGTTGACGCTGCCATTCACGTTCCAACTGGTGCAATTGAAGGCGATCATTGACGCCCTGAATTTCATACAACGCCGTTGTTTCTATTGATTGAATAATTTGCTTGTCATGGATTGCCATGGAGATGATTTCAGTTAGATAATATTCGCCTTGTGCATTATGATGGGTGAGGTTCGGTAGCCAGCGCGCTAAATCTTTTCCACGCGCACAACAAACGCCGGTATACGTTTCAGGAATGTGGCGCTCTGCATCGCTTGCGTCTTTTTCTTCAACAATGGCCTGAATAACACCTTGTTCACTTCGAACAATCCGCCCAAGCCCGTAGGGATTGTCTGGATGAGCAAGAAGTAAAGTCAGAGCATCATGTTGTTCGGTGCTTGCGACCAGACTCCGAAGCGTGCTTGCCCGAATTAAGGGCACATCACCGGACAAAATTAAAACAGTCGCATCGACAGGAAGGTACGGCAAAGCTTGCATCACCGCATGACCCGTCCCTAATTGTTCTTGCTGATGAATCCAATGAACCGGACAAGGAGATAAAACACGAGACATGGTATCAATAATTTGCTCTCCAGCATGCCCGTAGATCACATGCACCGCTTCAGGTTTCATCGAGAACGCTGTGCTGACTACATGAGCAAGCAGCGGTTTACCGCCCAGCTCATGCAGTACCTTGGGCTTAGCGGAGATCATACGTTTACCAAGTCCTGCGGCTAAAATAATGATGTGTAGTGACATAATGTAAAAACTCCAGGTATTTTGATGAGCATGCTCATGTTTTGAATAAGTTGCATTGTTGCGCATCTTTACGTTACTGTTATGATAAAAAAATTACAACCATAGGGGTAGAAGTAATGACTATTTTTTTCAAACTTGCGCAGGAAATTCTTGTGAAAAGCTTGAGTGCCTATATCGAAAACTCTGAGAAAGAAGATCAAAGTTTAGTGCAATCGGCATGGGGCCGCAAATTAACATTATCTTCCGCAAAAAGGTTGCTAGCTCAACGCCTGATTGATTCAATCAATCAAATCAATTTAACGGAGGATAAAGAAATCCAACAACAATTAGACTCTTTGCTGCGAATCTGTAAAGGAAATGCCTTGGATGAAAATCTCAAACAGGGCGGCAGTGAAGGACGGCTTGAATCACTGATTGATGAAAAACGAGAGTGGTTAGAACGTTTATTAAAAAAAATTGTCGATAATCACTTGATTAATATTCCCGATAATAAACACCCCTTTTCTATTTTTTGTCAAAAAATGGTGAAATATTTTGATCACAAAATTCATGAAGAGCTCAACGAGTGGCACTCGAGCCATGCGGTTCGTCAAGCCTTGGGCTTCACCAGCATGCCGCTTGAAAAAGCGGGAATTATTCATGAAGCCATTATGAGTTGCATCAAAAACTTGTATCGTCTTGACAATAAAAAAGACTACCCCGAAGGCATTAAATCAATAGTTCTTAGCACCCTCAAAGAGCTTTTAACCAACAATTCAAGTATTTCAAGTCGCCATGCAGTACCGATCTCAGCTCCTATCCCCGTTTTAGGAGGATTGTTCGGCCTATTTAAGCTTCCTTTAGGCCATGCTCAACCGAGCGACGGCTTTTTAAAAACATGCATTACTGAAGCGCTTCAAGAGATCAATACCTTAAGCAAGACCGATCTCCCACGAATTGTCGACGAGACCTCAGAACACTTTCAAATCATGTTTCAAGACATTGCTTGTGAAGAAACGGAGACCTTAGCCAGTACTACCTAGTGCTTAATTCACCGCAGATGTTCTTTTCCATTAACAATTTAATATCATCAAGATTGATATTTTTACTCAATAAATACAATAACTTGCAATGGGCGGCCTCCGGCGTCATGTCGTGGCCACTGACAAGCCCTGCTTTTTTTAGACCGTATCCCGTGGCATATTGAGTCATCGCCACTGCCCCATGTTGACACTGCGTACAGTTGATAATCACAATACCGCGATCGCAGGCTTGTGTGAGTAATTGTAAAAAATAAGGATCATTATTTTGCGCATTACCGCTGCCATAAGTTTCTAATATTAAACCCTTTAACGGTTGTTGTAACAAATTAGCCAACACTTCCGTGGCAAAACCTGGAAACAATCGAAAATTAGCCATAAATTGCGGTGTAATGGGCTGTAAATTAAACGGTTCACAAGGTTTAGGTAATAAGACCTCAAAATTTAACTCAATGTGCACGCCGACCGATGCCAAATGCACAAAATTAGGGGAATCAAACGCATTAAAATGTTCGGCGCTAATTTTTTGCGTGCGATTACCGCGCAACAAACGCTGGTTAAAATAAATACACACCTCGTGTATGGGTTGATGCGCACAAAGCCAAAGTGACGTAATGATGTTATCCAACGCGTCATTGCGGACTTCCGATAAAGGAATAAGCGATCCGGTAAGAATGACCGGCTTAGCCAGATTTTCAAGCATGAACGACAACGCCGAGGCGGTATAGGCCATGGTGTCCGTGCCATGAAACACCACAAACCCATCATAATGGTCATAGTCCGCCGCAATATCACTGGCAATTCGGTTCCAATCCGCCACCGTCATATTGGAAGAGTCCAAGAGCGGAGCATATTCCTTGATGGTGTACGTCGGTAAGTCAGGATGCAAAAGCATCGGAATGGTGCCTAAAGCTGCCGCAATATACCCTTGCGCAGGTTCGTATCCCCGCGCCATTTTGACAGCGCTAATCGTACCGCCGGTATTTAAAATAAGAATTTTCTTTTTCTGGCTCATGACATGTCCGTGTTTAACTGCTTACAAAAAGTATTTTATAACAAAACCCCTATTTAGATTATAGATCATTTGCTTATTCTGCTTTGTTTGTGGAAAAATCAGGT
Organism: Legionellaceae bacterium; assembly: GCA_030157805.1. Taxonomy (GTDB): domain Bacteria; phylum Pseudomonadota; class Gammaproteobacteria; order Legionellales; family Legionellaceae; genus JAOAUB01. The sequence continues at coordinate 17,452 of JAOAUB010000055.1, read as the reverse complement.
ATCGACGTTTTATTCAGTAGTTATGATTATGGTTATTGATCGTGCCGGCTATCGGCTTAATGTGGGGATTATTGTCGTCAATGATTCCGGGCGGGTTTTTTGGGGTCGACGACAAGGTCATGATGCCTGGCAATTTCCGCAAGGAGGCCTTGCCACGGGTGAAACAGCCTTAGAAGCCATGTTTCGCGAATTAAACGAAGAGGTCGGCTTAGAAAAAGGAGATGTTGAAGTATTAGGCTGTACGAAACGATGGCTCCGTTATCGATTACCTAAGCAATACCTTCGTCATGGCAAAGTCCCTTTGGTGATTGGGCAAAAACAAAAGTGGTATTTATTAAAACTCATTGCCAGTGAACAAAAACTACGCCTTGACTTAAGTGACTCCCCTGAATTTGACAGTTGGCGTTGGGTTGATTATCAAGAGCCACCTGAACAAGTGATCTTTTTCAAACGGCAAGTTTACGCGCAAGCCATGAAAGAGCTTGCTTACTTTTTGAAAAAACGTCGCACTCCAATCAAGGGCGCGAAGAAAATGAGGTCATCCTAATTTGTCAATGCTGAAAACCTTAAAACGAATTGTGCAGGATGTTACCGCCGCGACGGAGTTTACGGATGCGTTAACCGTTTTGGTCCAGCGGGTACGTCAAGCGGTCAATGCGGACGCGGTTTCGGTGTATTTAATTGACAATAAACAAGCTGAATACGTTCTCATTAGAACAGACGGTTTAAATCCGCAAGCGCAATTTCGTGTTCGAATCAGCCTAGACAGCGGCATCATTGGCTTGATTGGCCGCCGTGAAGAACCTATTCATGTTGAAAATGCACTCGTACATCCCGATTTTCATCAAAACCCCTTGTTAGGCGAAGATCATCTTAAAGCATTTCTTGGCGTGCCAATTATTCAGCATCGTAAACTATTTGGGGTGATCACGGTTCAACAAGCTGAACAGCGTTGTTTTGATGATGCTGAAGAGTCCTTTTTAATCACCTTAGCTTCCCAACTGGGAGGCATTATTGCCCATGCGGAAGCGACTGGTGAATTAGCCCAACTCACCCAACTCAAATCTCAGGGCCATGAAAAAAATGAACCGTCTCATACTATTCTAACGGGAATTGGCTGTGTGCCAGGCATTGGGATTGGCACCGTGGTTGTGGTCTACCCTGCCGCCGACATTGATGCCGTACCACGCCTGCAAATTGTTGACGTAGAGCAAGAAGTGCAAATCTTGTTTGATGCCTTGCATGTTGTTCGTGAAGACATTCAACGTTTAAATGCACGCATGAAAAAACTAGTCAGCGAAGAAGAGCATGCGTTATTTGATGTTTATCTTCGTATTCTTGATCGAGATAGTTTAGGTAGTGAGGTTTCTTCGCTGATTCGAGAGGAACATTTAAGCGCACAGGCCGCTCTCTCAGCCGTGATTAAAAAACATGTTTTACAATTTGAAAACATGGAAGATGATTATTTACGTGAGCGTGCCAGTGATTTTCGTGATTTAGGTCGGCGGGTGCTAGCGGAGTTACAACGAACCCAACCGCAAGAATTAACTTACCCCAAACGCACAATTTTAGTCGGCGATGAAGTTCCCGCATCAGCTCTTGCCGAAGTTCCCGAGGGCCAACTTGTCGGGATTGTTTCCACAAAAGGTGCTAATAACTCCCATGTGGCGATTTTAGCCAGGGCCTTGGGTGTGCCAACGGTCATGGGGGTTCTTGGTCTTAAAGTCGAGCAACTCAATGAACGGGCCATGATTGTGGATGGGTTTTTAGGCCATGTTTATTTATCGCCCGCTCGCGGATTATTGACTGAATTTAAAAAGCTTGCCCAAGAAGAGCAGGATCTCAATCAAAGCTTGGTCAGTTTACGCGACAAGCCCGCTGAAACGTTGGATAATCACCGAATTTCATTGCAAGTGAATACCGGCTTAGCGATGGACAGCAGCTTGTCCATGAGCGTGGGCGCTGAAGGCGTTGGTTTATATCGCTCTGAAATACCCTTCATGAGTCGAGACCGATTTCCTTCCGAGGATGAGCAATGCATTATTTATCGTCAAATATTGAAAGCCTTTGCGCCGCGTAGCGTTACCATGCGAACGCTCGATATCGGCGGGGATAAAATATTACCTTATTTTCCTATGAAAGAGGACAATCCTTATTTAGGGTGGCGCGGGATCCGTGTCACGCTTGATCATCCCGACGTATTTTTAATCCAAATTCGAGCTATGATGCGGGCTAGCGAAGGATTAGATAATTTAAAAATCATGCTGCCCATGATCACCACCTTAAGCGAAGTGGAGGAAGCCAGCCTTTTAGTTGAGCAAGCGTACGGTGAACTATTGGAAGAAAACTGTGCGATTCATAAACCTAAGGTCGGCGTCATGATTGAAGTCCCCGCTGCCATTTATCTTGCCAAGGAATTAGCAAAAAAAGTCGATTTTCTTTCAGTGGGCAGTAATGATTTAACACAATATCTTTTGGCCGTTGACCGTAACAACGCCAAAGTCGCCGGTCTTTATGATTCATTTCATCCTGCCTTATTGCAAACCTTATTGAAGGTCGTCCAAGGCGGGCATGCCGCGGGCGTCAAAGTCAGTATCTGCGGCGAAATGGCCAGTGATCCACTCGCGGTTATCTTATTAATTGCCATGGGATTTGATGTTTTAAGCATGAATTCGTGCAGCCTGCCGCGAATAAAATGGGTTATTCGCAACATCACACTGGCGAATGCCCGCAAAATTTTAGGCGAAGTGATGGACATGAATCACGCTGAAGAAATTCGACTCCACTTGCAAAATGCACTCGAAGAAGAAGGTTTGGGCGGATTAATTAGAGCTGGAAAATGATGTTTGAAATTCTAAATGGGGCGCTTTTCTACCTTTTCATTGGTGTGATTGCAGGCTTTTTATCGGGGCTTTTTGGTATTGGTGGCGGCATTGTTGTGGTTCCAGCGCTGCTTTATCTTTTTAAAAACACACCCTTGATTCCTGCGCACCAATCGATGCATTTTGCCGTGGGCACGTCCTTGGCCATCATGTTATTCACATCACTTGCGTCCATTCGCTCGCATCGCAAATTGGGCGACGTGCTTTGGTCCGTGTATCAACGTTTATGGCCTTCCATCGTCATCGGTGTGATAGCGGGGTCCATTGCTGCTAATTTTACGCCAACGCCTTGGCTCACCCTCTGTTTTGGTCTTTTTTTATTATTTATCAGCTGGAAAATGCTTTTTGGCATGGGCCACAACGGACCGAATCATTTCCCATCACCTTGGATTAACAACGCCATCATCTTTATTATTGGGTTACTTTCTGGATTACTCGGCATTGGTGGCGGGACACTAATTATTCCTTATCTTAACTATTGCGGAGTTAATCCTCATCGCATCATCGCAGTCACCGCATTGTGTTCATTAACGATTGCCTGGGTTGGAACCGTCATTTTTATCATCATGGGATATTATGAACTTCCCTCATCACCCATGACCTTCGGTTATGTTTATTGGCCAGCCACGCTGTGGGTCGCATTACCTAGCTTATTATTAGCGCCTCTTGGCGCCAAATTAACTTACCGTTTACCTGTAAAAAAATTACACTACGCATTCATTGCACTCTTAGTGATTACAGCCATCCATTTATTAGCAGAATAAACGGGTGAGGTACCAAGCACTTACTGTCGATACTCCTCGAATAGGTCTTCTTCAACGGTCGTGGTAATCACCCCCCTATCAGAGTGTGCAATATCACCGACTTGTGAATCACTCTCAACAGAAGATTTTTTAAACAATCGAAAAAATTTAAACATGAACAACGAAGAATCTGCTTGTTGAACAGAATCAGCAACCGATGCTAACGGTACTCGAGACATCAGTAATTCTGGTTTAACATAATCCGCTGTGTTTATTTCTCCAACATGACCCCCAACAGCTGTCATCGCATCCCCTCCAGCTATTTTCCACATCTCACGGGTCGTTTCTTTGTAATTTTCATCAATGAACCCCTTGCCTCTGATTTTAGCCCTTTTGCTGCAAGGTTTTCCTTTGTATTGATACAATCGCAAGGTCACATTCTGCGGAATTAATACACAGTGCTGAGAAAAAAAGGTCTTTAATTTATCTAAAATATCAAAACGGTCATCGTAAAAATGAAAGTCAATCGAATCATCATGATACCGGCTCGCCACACGATGCATTTGTGCATAAAGAAGACTGGCTTTGGTCGTATCAAAACACCAATGCGCATGTTGATCACGATAACTTTCGTCCCGAGCACGTCGAAACGATGTGCCATCCTCAAGGTTGGCATGCACATCCGCAAGTAAAAACGGATCAAGTGCCACTCCAAGATAAGAGGCTACAGCTTCAATTGCAGTAAAACATGAACCTGTCTTATTTTTTAAATCATTAAATTGATCAACTGAGTGAGATTGTCGATTAGACCCAATGAACGTCGTCTTATGAGTGTAAGAATCATGCGCCTTTTTAAGAGTATCTAAAAATAACTGATTGCATTTAATCACATCTTTTTCTTGAGAATTGATATAATATTTATGAAAAAGACATCCATCAAAATCAAACGAGAACACGACTGCAGGCACAAACATCCCCAATTTTTTACTTTATGATCCATGTAATCATTTAATTAAACATTATGTCAAGTATTCTTACACGTCAAGATGAGGCACTACTTCTATACCCATTCAACCTGAAGGTACTGGTTTTATCGTTTGAAAATTATCATTAATTCGTCCACAAAGTGAGGGGGGGCACTTCTGAAATGATTTCATCAAAAAATTTACATATCGATTTTTTAAAATACTTTACAGATTTAAAAGATACATTACTTCTAACATGTTCATTCATTACCTTCCATAGGTCGTTCTATAGGATTTAAATTTAGACTGTATGGCGGTAAGTAGTGTAAAACTATACCCGTCGCCATTGAAAATACTGGAAATGGCGATGAGTATATTAACTTAAAAATCACTCAGCAATTACCTGCACTATTTTAACATCGTTATCAAAGTCTTTATGAAGCCATGTGAAGAAAAGAGATCGAAATGCTTCCCCTTCATGCTGACTCCTCGTTATACTAGTTGTTGTTTCATTTCTATAATTCTAAATCTCATGCTAACATTTCCTGATCTTAATCCTATCGCATTTTCACTAGGCCCCTTACAAGTCCATTGGTATGGCTTAATGTACCTGTTAGCTTTTTTAATGGCTTGGCTCTTAGCGCACTGGCGCACCAAGCATTACCAGCTCGCCTGGAATTCTGAACAAATCAGCGATCTTATCTTTTATGGCGCGCTGGGCGTCATATTTGGCGGGCGTCTAGGCTACATGTTGTTTTATGGAACAACTCAGTTAATTGCTGATCCTCTATCACTTTTTAAAGTCTGGCAGGGTGGCATGTCATTTCATGGCGGCGTGATCGGTGTCGCTGTTGCTATGGGATTTTTTTCTCGTAAGATCAACAAATCATTTTGGGAAGTCACAGATTTCGTCGTCCCGATTGTTCCTCTTGGATTAGCGGCAGGGCGTTTAGGTAATTTTATTAATGCGGAATTATGGGGTCGAGTCACGAACATGCCCTGGGCCGTCGTCTTTCCGAATGGCGATGACCTACCACGCCACCCTTCGCAATTATACGAACTCGGCTTAGAAGGCATTGTCTTATTTATCGTGGTGTGGTGCTATGCCTCGAAACCACGAACGACCGGCCGCGTTACCGGTGTCTTTTTAACCGGGTACGCCTTATGCCGAGTGTTGGTTGAGTTTTTTAGAGAGCCTGACTCACAACTGGGCTATTTGGCGTGGAATTGGTTAACCATGGGGCAAGTCTTATCTCTTCCTTTGTTAATTTTAGGGCTTTGGTTATTGCGGAGAACATCATGAAAACTTACCTGCAATTTTTGCAACATATTCTTGATTATGGCACCCAAAAAGATGATCGCACCGGCACCGGCACGCTCTCAATTTTCGGCTATCAAATGCGATTTAATTTAGCCGAAGGATTTCCTTTATTAACCACAAAAAAATTGCACACACGCAGTATTCTGCATGAGTTACTTTGGTTTTTAAAAGGGGAAACTAACATCGCCTATCTCAAAGAGCATGGCGTTAGTATTTGGGATGAATGGGCGGATGAACACGGAGATTTAGGGCCGGTATACGGCCGGCAATGGCGCAGTTGGCCTAGCTCCGACGGACAAACTATTGATCAATTATCTCAACTCGTTCATCAGATTAAAACGAACCCCGACTCACGCCGATTAATTGTCAGTGCGTGGAATGTGGGTGAACTTGAAAAAATGGCGCTCATGCCGTGTCATGCCTTGTTTCAGTTTTACGTGGCGGACGGACGTTTGTCCTGCCAGCTTTATCAACGATCAGCAGATGCGTTTCTTGGCGTGCCTTTTAATATTGCGTCTTACTCAATCTTAACGCACATGGTGGCGCAACAGTGCGATTTAGCGCCGGGAGAGTTCATTTGGACTGGCGGAGATTGTCATCTGTACCTCAATCACCTTGAACAAGCGAACATTCAATTAGCGAGAACACCTCTTTCGCTGCCGCAATTAAGCTTGCTACGAAAACCAGCGACGTTATTTGATTATGTGTACGAAGATTTTGTTATTTCAAATTATGAAGCAGCACCGTCCATTAAGGCGCCGATTGCCGTCTAAAGGGGCCTTGTTGTGTCAATGCTCCCCCGCTTGAGCGGTTTTATTCGACATTTAACGGGTACCACCATGCTGCTAATTCTGAAATTCAGCTAACATTCAATCTTATTGGTCATTCTTTTATCCCCCCTCGTCCTAAGAGAACTTGACGTTTAACTGATGGCCACCTCCTACCTACGCGACGATCAAATTACAAAATACATGTGACACCACTGTTTTTTTTAATGGGGCAACCGTACCACCTCCTTGTCTAACAACTCACACCACAAAACAAAAAAAATCAACCATGATGCAAAATTAATAATCCCTTAATATATATTATGTACACTTAGTGCTGTTGTCAGATCATTTTTTGAGGTAAATACCAATGTCCATTCCTTTTCGATTAAGTGGTCTTAGTGACAAAAAAACAACTGAGGAATTAATTAATACCCTTAATAGCATACCAAAAGATGCGACTTTACTCGATTTAAGTGGTAATGATTTTCGTGAAATTAAAGACTTTAGTTTGAGTGTTTTTTTAGGGTTAATACCCGCTCATGTGAGTGAGCTTGATTTGAGTGGAGTACACCTCCCTTTGAAAACGAATACAGCTTTTCTTTATGCGAACATTCCTCAAACAGTCGCTACTGTTAAGTTGGGAGAGGGAAGTTTTTACAGACAAAATGAACCGATGCTGTCTGAACAAGATGATACCGATGAAAATTATACAGCTGATTTATCCTCTGAAGATTCAAAAGAGCCTGAGGTAGATCCCATCCAATGGCTTGAGGAAAACTCTGCTGGTAAAGCTGAGTTTAGTTTAAGACAACAAGGGATTGGCTTTGTCGACAGCGACGAGCTGCATAAGATTATTCAAGCCATTTCAGCTGACGTGAAGAAACTTGATCTCAGTGATAATGACCTTAACCAACATACAAACACGGTTCTTTCTGATGTTTTTGGTCGTATTTCTGCGGGTGTCAGTGTGCTTAATTTGGCCGGAAATGGTCTTGAAAGCAAAACAAAAGATGAACAAGACCTTATCTTTTCCAAACTACCCCAGACGGTCGACCTTGTTCGGTTAGGGGTTCGAAAATATTACGAGCGGCCACGAGCTCCTATGCCCCTAGTTTCTACAATAACTACAGATCCTCGCTATATTATTGATGCAGAGACCTTGGCTCAAGCCCATCATTTTGTTGAAAGCCTACCTTCAGTGACTAAGGATGACGTGATTAAATTGCTTGTGGAGCGATCTGCGAATCAATCGTCATTTGATTTAAGCGATAAGTGTCTTGGTTCTCTCGATGGTTCTGTATTAGCAGACTATCTTGCTGCAATATCCGATAGTGTGACTGAACTTGATTTGAGTTTAAATTCACTTGGGAAATCAGATGTAATCGCTGAGTTGGCCTCTGCTCTCGCCGCGATACCTCAAAGTGTGACTCATCTTGATTTAAGCTTTAATGATTTTGATAACCTCAATGATGCTGATTTGGAGATTGTGCTTGCACCTCTCCATCATTCCGGTGTTTCTTCGCTTAATTTAAGCGGCAATGGCTTTGACCGACGAAGCGCTGCTGCAAAAGATAAAATCTTGCGCATGATTCCATCAACAATCCAAGTGAATTTCAACTGGAGTTTTGAAATGAACGAAGATACTGATGATGAATCGATAAGTACTCCTTCAAGCGACGAGGATCCATCTGTTGATGATCTATCATTCGACGGATTAACGGACGATGGGTTACTAATGACGATTGAAGATGTTCGTACCAGTCAATTTGACGTTGATTTAAGCCTCCATGATCTTGGTGAAAAACCTGATGATGACTTGGATCAACTGCTTGGCAGTATCACAGAACATGTCACCTCGGTTGATTTAAGCGGGAATCAGTTCAACGACAAAAGCGCCACCTTGGCTAACGCTTTAGGGAACATACGTGTTCCGTTAATGGTGCTTAATTTGAGCGATAATAACCTTGGTCGAAAGAAAGAAGCTAATCTGGCTGTTGTTTTTGCGGCAGCGTCTAAGGTCGCGTCGTCCTTAATGTTAGTTAATAATCAACTTAACAAGCAAGATGCTATTAAATTATCCGAAGCGTTGGCCGTTTTTTCTGATAATTTGATGTTTCTGGATTTGAGTGAAAATGGTCTTGAAGGTAAATCTACAGAAGAAAAAGAATTAATTTTTTCTAAAATTCCTCAAACGGTAACCATCATTAAATTGGGTAAAGGGTGTTTCTACAGAGGTACACAGGCCGATGTGGATGCTTTGTCTGCTCAGGATTTTCATCACCGTGATACGATTTCAGTCTCTGAGTCTTCATCTAGCGTTGTATCTGAACTGGATCATACGTCATTTGTTAAAGCCAAAGATGATACTTCCTTTATTGGGACCGTGGATAATACGTCAATTGCTGAAGGTTCTATTCTCTGGAGTGAAGAGGTACTTGCAGAAGTAGCCGCATATAAAGCCCAATATGATGAAACATCAAGTCATTCTCCTAAACCAACCAAGCACGACATAAGCAACGATCTTGCACAACCATCTAATGAGGATCGCCCAGATAAAAATCAACGTTCGTCTGACTCAAGGCGCATCGTCGATGTCTCAGTTCTTTTTCCGGAAAGAAAAGAAGATCAAGGACTTTGTTTGCCTATTGATGATGGATCCTTTCTTAATTTGAGTCAAAAAACACTAGGGTATAACAATAAAAAAAGCTTAGAAAAACTTTTTACCAACACCCGCGCGACAAGACTTGATTTGAGCGATAATTACTTTGGGAACCTATCAATAAAGGACTTGTGCACGTTCCTTGAGTGTATTCCTGACTCTGTGAAATCCCTTGATTTGAGTATGAATGGTTTGGAGCATAAATCAGATTCTGACATCGCCAAAATTTTTGCAGCGATTCCTAAAACAGTCAAATTTGTTTCGATCGATAAAAGCAACGGTTTTGTACAAATTAATACTAGACCTGAGCCATCAAAAGACCTGAATAGCACGAACTACTCGTTCGCATTGGATTGTTTGGTGGCAATATTCGAAGTCACTAGTCTCGTTGCGCTATTAGCAACTGTTTTATTGGCATCACCGGTTATTGGCGTTGCGGGTATTGCTGCGGGTATTGCTGCGGGTATTGCTGCGGGTATTGCTGGAGTTGCATCTTATGCGGCCCATCGTTTCTTTTCTCCTGATAGCGTGACCAGTCGGCACGTAGAACCCCGAGCGACCTCTTCACAGGATGCAGGAATTTCAAATGATGAGCCCGCTTCGTCCATGATCACAGTCTAAGGTATACGAAGCGCCTTTAAATGCTGATTATGGCCAAGCAACGTCGTTGCTGTCATGAGACTCATGCTTGCCATTATCAATAAATAATACGATGGGGCAAGCAGGCTCACTTGCTCCGTCAATAAGGTCACAATTAAAGGCGCGGTGCCACCAAATAAGGCCATACCTATATTATAAGAAAAAGCAATTCCGCTATAACGAACATTTTCCGGACAATTTTCAACCACCGCCGTGAGCGTATTGCCTTGTTCAAGCGAGCTTAAAACGGCGGCCATACCTAAAACAAGAACAATCACTTCGGTCGAGTCACTTTGTAATAAATAAAAACAAGGAATGACAAACAACATCATGCTAAGGGCAGTCATGATTAACATTTTTTTTCGACTGAAATAATCACCGCAAAGTCCTGCCAAAGGCACCAGGCCTAACATGGCAAGAAGTAACCCACTTTGTAAGGCCAACGCTTTTTCCAAAGGAAAACCAACGTATCGCCCTAAATAGCTTGGCATGTAACCAAAAAAGACATAATAAAACGTTGAACCCATGCACGTCATGCCGATTATTTTAAGCAGCTGGTAAGGGGCGTATTGTAGGGCCGCCATAAAGGGGTTCGCCTGAAGTTGATGCTGACGTTGAAGCTGAGTGTAAACATGAGTTTCAGTTAATTTAAAACGGTAATAAATAACCACTAACCCAGGCATCCCTGCAAAAATAAAAGGCAGTCGCCAAGCCCAGTCATCAATGCTTTGAGCGGAGGCCAGCATGTTCAACACCATGAACGATAAGGTCGCTAACAAAAAACCTAAGTTAGCGCCCGTTGCTGCAAAGCTTGTAATAAACCCACGCTTTTTTGCTGGCGCAGATTCAGCAAGATAAATCATCACACCACTATACTCACCGCCTATCGACAGACCTTGTATGAGGCGCATCGCGGTAAACAAAATAGGCGAGAAAAACCCGATAGAATCATAGGAAGGCAGAATTCCCACGAGCAAGGTAGGCAACGTAATAATTAACACCGACATGCGTAACGTGTTTGCCCGCCCACGCGTATCACCAAAATAACCAAACAAAATCCCACCCAAAGGTCGACAAATAAATCCCGCCGAAAAGACCATTAAGGCATCGAGTGTTGCCATGTTCGTTGTTTGATGCGGAAAAAATTTGGCCCCAATGAGAGGTGCCATAAAAATAAACAACCCAAAATCAAACCATTCTAAGGTGTTGCCTAAACTTGATGCAATAACTTGTATTTTTTTCAATGATGGCCCGTCCCCACTTTTTATTTGGCATCAACAACGCTTACTCTTTAAAACTCATTTTTCCACTCACGTAAATACTGAAACACATCGCCATAGCTATACAGTTTAAACCCCACGTGATGTTCAACACTTGCTATAATTTCAGGGCTATCGCAACGTAAAAACGGATTAATGGCTTTCTCATCACCAAGACTGCTGGGTAATGTCGGTAAATTGGCCTCTCTTAATGCCGTCACGTCCTGCATTTTATCTTGAATTTTTCGGTTATGAGGTTCAACCATCTGCGCAAATTGAAGATTTTTCAAGGTGTATTCATGAGCGCAGTATATCTTGGTCTCATCCGGCAAAGCAGCTATTTTTTGCAAAGAATGAACCATTTGCTCCACGGTCCCTTCAAAAACTCGCCCACAACCCGCAGAAAATAACGTATCACCGCAAAAAAGCATGCCTGAAACAAGGTACGCAAGATGATCCAAAGTATGACCAGGCGTCTCTAGGACCATCAAAGAGCTTTCTAAAAAAGGAAAAACCAACGTATCCGATTCACTCACTCGGTGAGTGATACCGGCAATTACCGCGCTGTGTGGACCATAAACGGGCACGGGATCATCGCTTATTAATTCACCTATACCATCGATATGATCACGATGATGATGCGTGATTAAAATTGCAGCTAATTGCAGTCCATGAGCTTTCAAAAAAGTTCGCAGCGGCAATGCTGCGCCGGGATCAACGGCAATAGCCTTAGTTTGTGTGCTGTCCACAATAAGCCAGATGTAGTTATCATTAAAAATAGGCACGTAACGTATATTCATAGCCTCAACGCTCCGATCTTCATGCAACAATTTGCATCCGACTCATTTCATGCTACTTTCTTCTAAGTGTTAATTCAATGCATTGAACAAGGATCAACCCATGGCAATATGGTTTAAACCAATAACCCCAGCGGAACTGAATGAGCGTGGTCAAAATACCCTAGCTGACTTTCTTGGTATCCAATTTACGGAAGTGGGCCATGATACGCTAACAGCAACCATGCCGGCTAACGAACGAACCAAGCAACCCATAGGCATCGTGCATGGTGGCGCCAACGTTGTTTTAGCAGAAACAATTGCAAGCACGGCGGCCAATGCAATAATCGATCTTAGCGTTTGCTATTGCGTGGGTCTTGAAATTAATGCTAATCATATTCGATCAGTGCGCGAAGGCATCGTAACGGCTATAACAAGCCCTATTCACTTAGGCCGTACGACGCAAATTTGGCAAATTGATATTTACAATGAAGAAAGAAAACGCACCTGCGTTTCAAGAATGACAGCAGCAGTTATTCAACGTTAAAGAACCGCTACTGGGCTTTGTTTCTTAGCTCAATGGTCGAGGGATTGTTGGAACAGATTACCGATTCAAGTGACCATTTTTCTGCCGATGGTGCGTATGATGAAACACCTGTTTATGATGCGGTAACGGCGCACATCACCTGATGCTGATGTGGTTATATCATGAACGCGAAAACCTGATCACAAACTAGCCAATTTGTTGTGCAACAAAAAGCCCTGCAAGGTCGCAGGGCAATGTTTAGTAAGAGCCATTACTTTAAATAATTCACCCATTTCATGCGCTTGTAAGAGTTGTTTAACCGCCTGTGCAGCTTTTATTCGCTCATGATCATCATCTATCGCGTCAAGCAAACTTGGCAGCCCTGCCGCTAACAAAAAAGAGGCCTGATTGGTATACCCTGCAACATCAAACCCGGCACTGTCGGCAGCTTCGGCAACGTGAGTAAAATCAACGTGCGCCGTAATGTCTTGCTCACCAACATGAATGAATGGATTAGCATGAGCTCGATGGCGATAATGACACATTAACGTGCCTTGGTGGCGTTCAGGATGATAATATTCGGATCGAGGAAAACCGTAATCCAAGATAAAAATCGCCCCTGCCTGTAACATTGAAAAACATTGTGCAAACCATCCATCCAGAAAAAAGTTCACTTCCGATTGATAGGGGCCGAATGCTGCCGGAATATGTTCTTCAACATAAGATTGTAATTGGGAGTTAGTGCAAGGATTAAAACGTTCAATTAATTTTCCCGAGTCATCAATTGCAATATAACTTTCAAAAATGCCCGTCTCATTTCTTAAAAAACGGTGCACCGGCATCGCATCAAGCACTTCATTCGCTAAAACAACCCCTGAAAAAGGATGCTCCGGCCACTGATTCAACCACTGAACTCGATGGGCTAAATGTGGAATTTGTTCCTGAATCAAAGCTTGTTGGCAATCACGTAAATGACCGCTGACCTCAAGAATAAAATACGTCTTTGGCAAACATTGAAGCTTATCCAGATGCGTCAAGATATCGATGCACAATCGCCCCGTGCCGGCGCCAAACTCCAACACATGAGCATCATTGAATTGCGCCAAAACGGTTTGACACTGCAGTGCGAGCGTTTGTCCAAATAAGGGGGTTAATTCAGGTGCAGTAATGAAATCGCCAGAAAGACCTAATTGGGGAAAGCTTGTAGTATAATAACCAAAATCAGGCGCATATAAGGCATGATGCATGAATTCAACAAAAGGAATTTCACCGCGCGTTGAGAACAGATTAAGTAAAGATTTTGGAATGGTATTCATGATGAGAAAGATAACTTGAATTCAAAAAATAAACAACCCGGCGTTGCCTTAATTACCGGCGCTGCGCGCCGTATTGGTGCTGAAATTGCCCGTGCATTGCATCAAGCAGGATATCGTGTGGTGATTCATTGTCATCAATCACTCGCTGCCGCTCAGCAATTAGCGGCCACATTAAACCATCAACGCCCAAACAGTGCCTTGGTCGTGCAAGCGGATCTCAGCTTAGCCCACACCAGCGAGACCGTCATTAAAACCGCTATTGCCTGGGGCGAAGCACTGCACGTGCTGATAAACAATGCTTCCTTGTTTATCCCCTCCAAGCTGGACACATGCGCCTCGATATGCCATGAAACGCTTTACGCGCTTAATGTTTTTGCACCCTGGCGTTTAAGCATTGCGGCACATCCGTGGCTTGCCCAAGAATCTGGCTCTATCATCAACATCACCGACATCCATGCAGAAACACCCTTAAAAGGTTATGCCGAATATTGTCAAAGTAAAGCCGCGCTGTGGATGCAAACCAAAACTTTGGCACGCGAATTAGCACCGCTTATCCGCGTTAATGCGGTAGCACCTGGCGCCATTGCCTGGCCTGAACAAGAAAATAGCCTTTCGGAAGCTGTCAAACATCAAATTATTCATGAAACACCACTTAAAATGCACGGCGAACCTGAATTTATTGCCCAAGCGGTTTTGTCACTGCTTGCTAATCCATTCATGACCGGTCAAGTATTACGGGTTGATGGTGGGCGAACTATTAGTTAAAATGGGCAATAAATAATCATTTTAAGGGGATGTAAACTGTGAACCGACTTTTTAGTTTGTTGATCATCTTTTTCAATCCATTGCATGCGAAAACCTATACCGTCAATGTCGGCGATACCCCTGTACACATTATCCAGGGCTCCATGAACAAAAGAACCTCCCATAAATCCTTGGCCAAGACCTTCGTGCACTTACATGAAAATGAAATCACAGCCCTTGCTGCAGCCCATAAATACGTTCACAAGGAAGGCGGAACACTGATTAGCCTAAAGCATGGTGGCACGCGCAATATTGTGTTTCACTTAAATCACGTTCGTTATGAAGCCGATCCTAACCGTATTTTTACCGATCGAGGCATTGAATTAACCTTGCACCAATTTGGCCACTATTCAAAAGCAGCACATCAAGAAGTTAAATCGCTCGCGAGGCAAATTGTGGCCCTCATCCCCGCAGGCAAAGTCATTGCGGTACATAATAATCGCGATTACTCATTGAAAGAGTATTTTCCACATCATGCCATGCACTCGGATGCCAAAGCCGTGTACTATTTAAAGAATTCCAATGTTCGTAATTTTTATTTTGTCACCAAGCCCGGCGAATATCGACGCTTGAAAACGTTAAAATACAATGTTGCGCTGCAAGCCTCAACGGCGCGCGATGACGGTTCTTTATCCTATTATTTAGGTCAAAGTAATTATATTAATATCGAAGCCGCTTATGGGGAATTGAAAGCACAGCTCGGGATGCTTTATCATGCTTAGGATCGATGTTCATTGATCCTGATTCATACAATTTTTGCTCTAATGCTAAGGTGGTTTTTTCATGATGCTACAAGTTGATGACGTCACATCCAATGGGGTGCAACAAAAAATTCTTGAATTAAGCGCGCATCTTAATGAGCGCATTCTAGGCCAAAAAGGCTTGATTTCACGGTTATTAATTGCTTTATTAGCGGATGGTCATCTTTTGGTTGAAGGTGCGCCAGGCTTAGCAAAAACACGTGCCGTTAAAGAACTCTCCGCACTTATTGAAGGGGATTTTCACCGCATTCAATTCACGCCGGATTTGCTGCCAGGCGATTTAACCGGCACCGATATTTTTCATCCCGAAGACGGATCCTTTATTTTTCAACCCGGCCCTATTTTTCATCATTTACTGCTTGCTGATGAAATCAATCGCGCACCGGCTAAAGTTCAATCGGCATTATTAGAGGCCATGGCCGAGCGACAAGTCACGATTGGCTCAAAAACCTACCCTTTGCCTGAACTATTTTTGGTCATGGCCACCCAAAACCCTATTGAACAAGAAGGAACTTACCCTTTACCGGAAGCACAACTTGACCGATTCTTAATGTACGTCAAAATTAGTTATCCTGAAACCAGTGTTGAACAAGCGATTTTAGCTTTATCACGACGCGAAGCGCTTGGCGAGATCAACCCTCAGCACACGACGATTTCACCATTAAGTCAACATGATCTGTTTCATGCCCGCCAACAAATATTGAATGTTCATACCAGCTCAGCCTTGGAGGCTTATTTAATTCAATTAGTCATGGCCACACGTCAACCGACTGTTTACAGTTCACAATTAGCAAGCTGGTTACGATTTGGCGCAAGCCCCCGAGCCACCATTGCTCTTGATCGGTGTTCAAAAGCGCATGCCTGGCTAGCCGGACGTGATTACGTGACGCCCGAGGATATTCAAGTCATTGCCCATGATGTATTAAGACATCGTATTTTATTAAGTTTCGAAGCTGAAGCCGAAGGTGTGACAACCGACAACTTCATTGATCTCGTATTGCAATTAGTTGGAGTGCCTTAATTTATGCCGGGCCCTTTACTGGCATTCATGGGTTTAGCGTTGATTGTAAGCTTAGTGCCTACCTATCAACATCACATCAAAAAAAATAAAATCAAACGTTGGTCGCAATCACTCAATCTTGAACACGCGCAGCGCGTGTTCGACGATCTCTTCTGCCACACGAACGGCTTTTTGTTATCCAAAGAAGCACGACAAGCCGGTGACGCGTTTGATTATGTTTACGGCGAAATTGAGTTTTTATCCTTCATTGCTCTTCTTACATTAACTCACCCCGATGAAAACACCCAATTTTATGATTTAGGCAGCGGTGTTGGCAAAGCTACGATCGCCTGCGCCATGGTTTTTAACCCTAAGAAAAGCTGTGGCGTTGAGATTTTTAACAACCTTTCTGAAGCAGCATCGCAACTCAAAGATAATTTGGCACACATTCCAGGCTATGAACGCAAGGCCCAATGCATTGAATTTATCCACGATAATTTTTTAACGACAGATTTAAGCGAAGCCACGTTAATTTTTATTAATTCAACCGCCTTGATAGGTGAGATCTGGGATCAATTAAGCCAAAAACTTGCTGAAGTAGCCATGGGCGCAACGATTATTACCATAAGCAAGAAATTAACAACCAGCGCCTTCATGGTCACCCAAACAACCCAAGTCAACATGAGTTGGGGTATCGCTACGGCGTATATTCAAGAACACCAATATCAGGCTGAGCTGATCTAAGCTTACAACATTGAATATTTTTTAAATTTTACAGTCAACCATAAAGCGTCGGATATTCATCTGTCGGCAGGATTACCTGCCAATGTATCGAATTGATGAAGATTTACATCTTTTTGATCATCCTATTTTAGAACACAACGACATGATGGCTATGATTGACACGCATGAATGTAACTTCTTAATATGAGCTTTATAGGCTATAACTAACTAAAACACATCAAAAAATCGTTATCATGACAAACAAAACGTCTTGTTGAGTAAAATTGACGCACAAACTCCTTGTAGTC
>JAOAUB010000054.1 GCA_030157805.1 Legionellaceae bacterium | reverse complement strand
AGTTTTAGTTTAATGAAATATTTTTACATGTTCTGCCGCGGAATGTGAGTTCAATCATTGGCTTTGGCCGTAACACGGTCTCTTCGCTAATACGAGTACCTAAGCCTCCCGCCAAAATAACCGCCTTCATCATCAGTTCCTTCTAAAATTTTGACTAAAAGAGTATCCAAAAAGGATAATATCGCCCGCATCGCCATTATTTTATCTAAATAATCGTGGGTTAATTTACTGATTACTCATAGATTATGCGCTGCTGATTCGAAGATTATCGTGATTTAATTAGATGAGCAAGCGTTATCAAAATGAGGCACTAATCGACCCACGTCAGTTTTAGGCCTTGCGGTTGAAAAAAATATTCTGGCGTATTCCTAACTAACTCACGCGAGGACCTGGTGAGCGAAATTCTATAAACTCTTTTTGCTTCGCAACTATTTCATCAAAAGCAACGACTGAACTGGTTTTTAATCCCATCTTTTGAGTTAAACGACCTTGACCCCGTGCTAAAATTTGATATTCTCGAGTCGCTTTTAAGTGTTCAACGACGCGCGTCAACCCATCCAGATCTCCAGTTTGAGTTATTTGACCTTTAAAATCACTCAAAATTTTAGCTTTTAAGGTATCTCCTGTAAGAGCCTGGTACTTCTGTTTTAAATCTTTGAAATCATCAGAGATACTAGCTTCTTGATGATGAGTTCGTCTCCTATTGGCAAATTTATAATGCTGAGATACATAGGATACTGGATCTTTTTGACTTTGATCTTGTGCTTGCAGTTCGCTTAGGTAACGAGAAGCGCATCCAGGCTGCGTTACGAGCCCCTCCGACGTTATGCTATCATCGACATGCAAATTTTTAAGAGGTTCACCATTCCCAGACGAGTATAAAACTCGTCTTGACTCAGCACTTTGTTTCGACAAGGGGAGCCTATTGGCTTTAAGAACACTTGACTCCAAGTGTGTGTCGATAAAATTATTTTCAGCAACTTGATGACGAGTATGCCATTTGTATTCGGGGCCATGACAATTTCTCGTAAGCGAATGAATTGTGACATCTTTCAGCGAAGGATCGTTCTGTTTTAAAACCAACAACGCAGCAAACACTTTATTACTCATCTCCTCATCAGAACCGCGGATGTAAATCTCTTTTTTATTTTGACTGCTCGATTGATAATTAAGCAAAAACATTTGAGCTTGTTTAAACGCGATTTCTGTTTGTTGTTCTTTAGTCAAAGTTCCGTAGGATTTGTCAGTCACGACTCCATTCGCATCCTGTGTTAAAAGAGCGACCCCAGAAACCTTGGTACCAGCAGTCACGTAAGTTTTGTGCGATCGAATCAGTGCCTTGCTTTCAAGATTCTGCGCCAGATAAGTAGCAGAACCGCTCGTTATCACTGAAGCTACTGCGGTGCCTGCGGTGTGGGTGGAGTTGACCGTTGGTAATCCTTCATTTAGCGTAGTAGCTTTCTCATCAGTAAAACCATCCAAAACTCCATGCGTCTGGATAAGGATGTTTGCAATTTGTCTAACACCTACCGTAGGCGCTTTTAATTGATTTAGCCGTGTCGTCGCCTGTTTCACAAAAGTTTCATATTCTTTAGGATTAACCAAGTTCTTAAC
>JAOAUB010000053.1 GCA_030157805.1 Legionellaceae bacterium | reverse complement strand
GCACTGGAGTTCCTCTGCGTGATAGGTTGTGTTCGCTTCACTCATGTTTTTTGATAGGCTATTGATTTTGCAGATCGAGTACGATAGGCTTTTGTCGTTAACAACATTTGTGGAGAATAAAAATGTCTAAACAGACAGTATCCCAAATGGAAGCAGTACTCTTGGATAGAATCAAAAAAGCTAAAGACAAGCTTGATAAGTTGCAACAAAAGCATAAGCTTGAAATTGGATCACTGGCCTATAAACACGGCCTTCATCAATTGGATATTCAGCAGTTGGATTGCGCCTTTGCTAAGATTGCCAGCGAAGGAATTGCCTCATGACGACCCATACTCAAATTGTAAAACAAAAACAGTACATGGCTCGATGCGAAAAATCCCTTGTCCTTGAAAAACTTAAAAAACGCCGTGCGGATACACGGCGAAAAATTGAGTTCGGGGGATTGGTTGTTAAGTCGGGAATGGACGGGTTTAATAAGTCGGTTATTCTTGGTGCGTTATCGCATGCGATGCAATTGATAGAGAATGATGAGAATTATTTATCGTTGTTTGAGTCGATTGGGGATCGTTTGTTTTTAACTTCGCCGTAAGAGCTTTTTTAAAAGCCATAAGGAAACTATATTTCACAAGCTTAATTTTAATTAAAAACAAAAATTATACATATAAAATATAGCATTTATCTTTTTAACAGTATATTATTTATGTAATTATTTATTGAATAATAAAATTATTACATATGAACTATAGTAGCCTGGGTGGCGTAAATACAATAGGCTTAGGTAAACTAGAGCGAGATCAATATTCTGCGTTGCTCAGGGAAACCCATGTAACAATCTCTGTTAAAGAGGCCGCTAGTATTTTAGGATTAGCTAACAATAAAGCGTCTATGTTGTTGTCTTTGTTAGCGAAGAAGGGGTGGTTAAAGCGTATTTATTCTGGCGTATACCTTCCTGTACCGCTTGAGTCGCCAACGAGTAATATTGTTGCAGAAGAACCATTTGTCATTGCGGAGAAACTATTTTCTCCTTGTTACATTGGCGGCGTAAATGCGGTAAGCCATTGGGATTTGACTGAGCAATTGTTTCGTACAATTACGGTGATGTCGCAAAAACCAGTGAGAAAAAGGCATGAAACTATTGCTGGTTGTGAATATTATATACATACAACTCAGGCGTGTTATTTTTTTGGTCTTAAATCGGTATGGTTAAATGATGTGAAGATACACATCTCCGATCCTACTCGCACGATCATTGATTTACTGATGTTTCCAGAGTTTTGTGGAGGCATCCGCTTTATTGTCGATGTTATTCAAGCATATTATCGATCCCAGCATAAAGACTTTGACTTGATGATTGCTTATTTAGAACAAACCAAAAATGGTGCTGTAATTAAGCGACTAGGGTTTTTAATTGAAAAGTTTTTTCCTGATGAAGAAAAATTAATTCAATTTTGTTTAATGAACCTAACCAAAGGTTACGCCAAGCTCTCAGTTGCAATGGACTGTGATAAGTTAGTTAGTCGTTGGAGTCTGTGGGTTCCTAGTGGTTGGAAAGAGACACGCCATGATTCATAAGCAAGAAATAATGACGATGGCAGCAAAATATGGTTTGTCTGCTAATTCAATAGAAAAAGA
>JAOAUB010000052.1 GCA_030157805.1 Legionellaceae bacterium | reverse complement strand
ATTTTAAGTCTTAAACCTTAGGAAAAACATCCAAAAAAAAGCCGCATCCCTGCGGCGAAGCACATCCTTATTGCTGGTCCTTTTCAGCTGACATCCTGTCAGACAGTCCGTGTCTTCCTTATCTCATACTTCTCAAGCTTTCAATCTAACTCATTCCGTAAGGAACATTTCTTGCTAGAGTGAACAGTAAGAAAGATGTTTTTTTAGTATAGCTTAAAAAAACGTAATGTCATGACGTCGATGGCTTAACTCCTTGTAAGAAATATCTCAAATGAGTTGCCCTAAATGCTGCTATTGTGAATTTAGTGAGACACTATTAGCTAAAATGGATCTATACTTACACTAATCATGATCGATTCATGTTGCCCCTAAAATAAAAATAACAAGAAGGAGCGGAAAAATGTCTCAAAATAACTCATTGCAAGATCCCTTTTTAAAGACATTACAACAAGAACAAATCATAGTCTCTATTTTCTTATTAAGCGGCATTAAACTTCATGGCGTCATTGATGCGTTTGACCATAATGTGGTTCTTCTGAAAAACTCGGTGACCCAAATGGTTTATAAACACGCGATATCAACGATTGTTCCATCACGTGTGATTAATATTAGCCGTAGCGACTCGAATGAAAATGTGTGAGACTATGACTCATTAAACCTCTTACATCATCTGGAGAGGGACGATTAATCATAGACCTAATCATTAGCCAATAAGGGATAAATCATTTGATAGAGCGACCAGAAGGGGGAGAGCGTGCTATTTTAGTTCAGTTAGCACTGCCTGGAATGGACTCAACGCATGCATTAGCGGAGTTTAAAGAATTAGCCATATCAGCTCATGCTGAGGTCATTGCTTCTGTTTTAGGATCAAGGCCAACAGCAAAAGCCAAGTATTTTGTCGGATCAGGTAAAGCTTCTGAAATTCAAGAGCTGGTTGCAGCCCATGAGGCCGATGTCGTTCTGGTCAATCATGCCTTATCTCCTTCACAAGAACGAAATTTAGAACAATTGCTGAAATGCCGAGTCGTTGATCGTAGCGGCTTAATTCTTGATATTTTTGCGCAACGAGCACGAACCTTTGAAGGAAAATTACAGGTTGAGTTAGCACAGTTACAGCATCTTTCAACACGTCTTGTACGAGGATGGACTCATCTGGAGCGACAAAAAGGTGGAATAGGACTTCGAGGACCTGGCGAAACGCAACTCGAGACGGACAGACGCTTGCTGCGTGATAGGATTCAGTTTATTAATCGACGACTAGAGAAGGTTCGCCTTAGTCGAGATCAAAACCGTCGAGCGCGACAAAAAGCAGCAATGCCAACAGTATCATTAGTCGGTTATACCAATGCAGGAAAATCGACGCTGTTTAATCGATTAACCGGCGAACAAAGCTATGCCGCTGATCAATTGTTTGCAACACTTGATCCAACCATGCGCAAGGTCGATTTTTCTCGCGGCTTTTCGTTGATCTTAGCTGACACGGTAGGTTTTATTAGTGATTTACCTCACAAGCTTGTCGACGCATTCCGCGCAACCCTTGAAGAAACGGTGCAGTCTGATTTACTGTTGCATGTGATCGATGCATCGGATCCAAGATGGCGCGAGAATGAGCGTGTTGTTCAAGAAGTTTTACATGACATTGGCGCAGGTGAAATACCGGTGATTCAAGTCTTTAATAAAATAGATAAGCTCATCGACGAAAACCTACCACGGGAACAAGAAGCAACGGAATGCCAGGTTTGGCTTTCTGCTCAATCAGGTCTCGGTCTTGAGGTGTTAACCACAACAATCATGACTCACTTACAAGGGGCCGCTCAAGAGGAAATTCTTTTGATTGAGCCGCATCAAGGGAAGCTTCGAGCCGAACTCTATCGTTTAGGGGCCGTTTTGCATGAAACTTACGATGATGAAGGACGTTGGTTAATGACCGTTAAATTGACTGCACAGCAAAAGCAACGCTTCCTGGGGATCCCGATCGAGTCTCATGATTAATTCACCGTTCGCTCAAATTAAATCGATGTTCGGTAACGATAAAATATGACCGAATAGAGCTCAACCGTATCCTCTAGCGTTCAAAATATTTTTTAACCCAACCGAATGATTATAATTTTGACATTATAAATTTGAAATCTGGTCTCATTTGCAAATGCTGATTGACAATCAGGAATCTACAAAGGAAATAAAAACCGTGCTACCGATAGTCCAATAGCGGAAATGATGTTACAAGTTTTTGGTGGACTATCATTAATTATCATGAATATTAATGGAAAACAGCATGCCGAGGTTTCGCCGCTGACAGCGGTTCAGGAAAAAATACTAATGCTTTTGGCTCAGCCTAAAAATATTTATATTGGGCTTTCAAAAGATTTTATCGAACTACCAGGAGATTTCAGCGAACGGTGAGATTACTGCTTACCCTCACATGAATCAATGGCATCCTGTGCGCTCTTATCATGGGACATTGGCCATCAGGATCGTGGTATAAATGAGAACAACAATGTAACTGCCCGATTTATCAGGAAATCATGAACTCATCAACAGAGTTATCCACAGATTTTGTGGATGGAATGAAATCATCGATTATCTGAAAAAATCAAATAAAAACAAAAGGTTATATTTTATTGTGTTATTTTTTTTGGCGATTTATTA
Organism: Legionellaceae bacterium; assembly: GCA_030157805.1. Taxonomy (GTDB): domain Bacteria; phylum Pseudomonadota; class Gammaproteobacteria; order Legionellales; family Legionellaceae; genus JAOAUB01. The sequence continues at coordinate 5,524 of JAOAUB010000052.1, read as the reverse complement.
TTTTATAAACATAATTATCCACAAAATAATTATCTTGACAATAAGGGCTAATTTATTCTCTATTTAGGTGAGTGCGGCGTTCATTCATCGTCTCTACGCTATTAATCACAGTCTGTCTGCAAATTTCATTCATAAGAGGGATTTCACGCAATAACGTACCCTGACTTATGGTATAAGCTATTAAAAAACAATCCATAGCAATCTTCTCGTTTTTACGAATTGGCCCAGCTTTAGCCCACAGACCCATCCATACAAAATGAAAAAACCACATATCACGATGTAATTCAATTTCCTGATCAAAAACAGCATCCATTGCCTTCGCAATATCACAAATTTTGATCCCTTGAATAATACTGCTGCAACGATTAACCAATTTATCGATCGTTGCATTTTCAAGATACCACGATTCAGTAAACTTTTTATTGGCCGACCATAACTTAGAACGCTTCAACGATTGACGCACAACATCCGGAGTAAATGGTGTGATTTGTACGCAATGCTTTTCAAGCAAGCTCGGAAGATTCATTAATTGCGGCTTGAAGTGCATGCCAAGTAATTCGGTCAGTTGCAAAAAATGCAAATCCGGCATGCCGTCGTGTTGTAAGGTTACGGCCAAAAAATGACTCACCATCAATTTTAAATAATCCACATCAACTTCACGAAAAGTCACCGTGCCATCATCAATTTGTGCGAAATTACGCGTAATTTCTTTAACACTCATTTCAGGCGTTAACCAAACATCTTTAACACCACTGCCTAATTTAACCAGTAAACCGCATAAACGTTGATGACCCCGCGCCTGCAAACGAATATAAAAACCTTGAGCACCCGCGCCATCAACCTCGGTTGCATAAATTTTCATTTTTGGAACCGCTTGTTCTTCCTGAAAAACAACACCTTTTTTTCGTTGTATTTTAATCCACTGATTAAATTGCTCATGGTACTCTGAAGGATACCAATCCTTAATCGCCTGTAATCGGTTCAAAGCAATCGGCGTTAAAACGATCGTTTCAATCAGTTGTTCAAAGGTTGCGACCACCGTCTCGCGAACCTCTTGCCTGGGATAAAGTAACGCCAGTAATGCGATATCTTGAGCTTCAGGAATATTATAAAGATCCACGAGCAAATCAGAAAAAAAGTCCGGAGGCATCGCATAACTTTGCGCAAAGAAATTTTCAGCAATATCAAATACGGACATGTTCGACATTTCAAGAATCATCTCGCGCATCACGTCAAGATGATTGATTTCGTCATGACCTGTTGGCGCAGATTCTTCATCAGCCAGTTCAAGGTAGGCATCTTGCAATTCCGACGTCAAATCAACATGCACATCATAAAACGCATTAAGAACAGGCAACCAGTAACTGAGCGTTTGCTTTTTTTCACGAAGTGCTGCAGCAAGATGATGCATTAATTGCTTAAGCGTTTTTTCTGCCTGTTTATTATTGTTTTCCTGAGCAGAATACAACTGAGCAACGCAAGTATCGAGCGCGTAAATGCACGCCGAATAATAGGCATTGCGCGTTTCAAGTTCTTGCTCGCTAATTTCAGCAAGTAAATCAACCAATTGAAACGCTAACTCCGGTGAAGACAAAAATGAGACAATGACGTGTAAATCTGGCTCAGTACCTTCGTCTATGGCGACCGCAACATCATCAATCCATGACTTCAAGTGATCAAGTTCAGTGGTCATATCGGGTTATCCGATAATTTTCTTGGCTTACCAAATTCATCAATAGCAACATAAACAAAGTCACCTTTCGTAACTCGATAAGTCTCCTCACTGGAGGCGCATTGCGCCCAAACTTCAACCGCGATGGTCATTGACGTGTTACCTTTCGATAATAAATTAACGTAACAGCTGACAATATCACCCACATGCACCGGTTTTAAAAAAGACATGGAATTAATCGCCACAGTCACAACACGCCCTTTAGCAATCCTTTTGGCTAGAACTCCGGAGGCCAAATCCATTTGCGAGACAATCCAACCACCAAATATATCGCCGTTGGCATTGGTATCCGCAGGCATTGCTAACGTTTGAATGGTGATCTCACCCTGGGGCGTCATGTTAATTCTCCCGTTTAAGTTTAGCAAACGCATCAGCCATGGACGTATTAAATAAGCTCTTTTTAACTGGCTCGGCTTGTTTTTTATGCTTTTCAACTGGCTTTTTAAAGTTTTTTACGGGTGAAGATCCTGCCTGCGCAGGCTTAGCTGATTTAACAGGTTCTGATTTTTGTGGCTTTGATACAGGCTCTTGTGTCGGCTTCGTTAACTTCATACTCAGGCCAATACGACGTCGTTCCTTATCCACTTGCATAACCCTCACTTTCACAATATCCCCAGCCTTAACGACGGCATAAGGATCGGAAACAAAGCCCATTTTAAGTTCGGAAATATGCACAAGACCATCTTGATGCACGCCAATATCCACAAAAGCACCAAAATTCGTGACATTGCTGACAACCCCCTCAAGAATCATGCCTTCTTGCAAGTGATTAATATCCTCAACGCCCTCTTGAAAGTGGACTGTTTTAAACTCAGGCCGAGGATCTCGTCCTGGCTTTTCAAGTTCCATTAAAACATCACGTACGGTCGGCAAGCCAAAACGTTCATCCACGTATTTTTCGGCATTAATACTTGAAAGCAAATCAACGTTACCAATCATTTGGTTAATTTCAATGCGTTGATCATGAGCTATTTTTTCAACTAACGAATACGCTTCGGGGTGAACAGCTGACGCATCCAGCGGATTTTTTCCATTCATAATACGTAAAAAACCAGCAGCTTGCTGAAAGGTTTTATCGCCCATCCGCGGCACTTTTTTCAGTTGTTCGCGATCTAAAAAAGAACCTTGTTCATCTCGGAATTGCACTAAATTTTTCGCAATGGCTTCACTTAATCCCGCAACACGCGTTAATAGCGGCACCGAAGCGGTGTTGACATCAACACCCACCGCATTCACGCAATCTTCAACCACGCCGTCCAAACAACGTGCTAAACGTGGTTGATTCACATCATGCTGATATTGCCCAACACCAATCGCCTTCGGTTCAATTTTTACGAGTTCCGCTAAAGGATCTTGTAAACGTCGCGCAATCGACACCGCCCCGCGCAAACTGACATCTAAATCGGGAAATTCCAAAGAGGCCAATTCAGAAGCGGAATAAACCGAAGCCCCCGCCTCACTGACCAACATTTTTGTTAATTGAATGTCGGGATACATTTTCATCAAATCCGCGACCAAACGCTCTGTTTCACGCGAACCAGTTCCATTGCCAATACTCACTAAATTGACATTGTATTTAATGGCCAACTTCGCAAGCTCAGCAATGGATGGATGCCACTCGTTTTGAGGTGCAAAGGGAAAAATTGTCGTATAATCAAGAAGCTTGCCCGTCACATCAACGACAACAACTTTAACCCCCGTACGAATTCCTGGATCAAGTCCGATCGTAATCTTAGGACCTGCAGGGGCATTCAATAATAAAGCACGTAAATTCAACCCAAACACACGAATGGCAGCTTCATCCGCCATTTCACGCAAGCGCGCTAATAATTCCGACTCTAATTTCGTGAATAATTTCACACGCCAAGCAAGACGCACCGTCTCCATCAACCACGCATCTGCCGCACGATGTTGATTGACCAAATGAAAGTACGCACTCATTCGATGTTCAGGATAGTCCGGTTGCTCAAGCAAAACAAAACTAAGCTGCAAAGCCCCTTCTCGACGGCCACGAAATAAGGCCAGCGCTCGGTGTGAAGGAATTTTTTTGAGGGGCTCGACATAATTGTAATAATCAGCAAATTTATGGGCAGACTCTTTCTTGTTCTTCGATTTTTTCTTGGATTTTTTGGATGGTTCTGCGTTATCGTCTTGCTTTTCCAAAGGTTCAGAACCTTGCGATTTAACCACCACATGATTCCATAAGTATTCACGAAGTTCATTGATTAATTCAGGATCTTCGGCAAATTGCTCCATCAAAATTTGCCGTGCGCCTTCCAACGCACTTGCCGCATCAGGGACGCCGAGTTCAACATTAACAAACTGCTCCGCATGAACTTCAGGTGTCCGTGTTGGGTCCTCTCGCAATGCGATAGCCAAAGGTTCAAGACCGGCTTCACGTGCAATCTGCGCTTTAGTTCGACGCTTAGGTCTGAACGGTAAATACAAATCTTCCAGGCGATTTTTGGTGTCCGCATCTAAGATATGTTGCTCCAATTCGGACGTGAGTTTTCCTTGCTCACGAATCGTGTTCAACACCACGTTGCGACGCTCGTCCAAATCCCGCAAGTAATTTAAACGATCCGCGAGCTGACGTAGCTGGCTATCATCAAGACCTGCCGTGGCTTCTTTACGATAACGAGCAATAAAAGGAACAGTAGCCCCGTCATCAAGCAAATCAATCGCCGCTTCAACTTGCGATGGCTTCACTTGCAATTCATGGGCGATAATCGTTACGGAAGTCTTTGTTTCCTGGCTCATTCAAATCCTCTAAAACAGTACAATAAAAAGGGGGTATGCAAACCGCTAAAGGGGATTATATACTCATCGACCTTGAATTTGCAGTGATCTCGCAGTGCATTATTTTTTATTTCTATTTTTTTCTAAAATTCAAAAGTCTCTTTCGGTCGAATAATCAATAAATTAGCATCATAACTCGTCACCCCAAGCATAATGGCATTGATTAATCGGTGACTGCTGACTTTGTAATAATTGTCGTATGACAGGGGATTTTCTCGATGCGGATCGGCCACAACAACCCGCTTATTAGTTTCTGAATAGCCGCATAACACCACAAAATGCCCACAAGGCGAGCCCTTAATATCATCAAAAATCGCTTTGCCTTGCTTTGTAAACCGCTCACGTGCACAACGATACAAATACGTGGCATTTAAGCCGGTGATAATAGGAATTTTTTGTTCAAAATAATGCTTTAAAACGTGAACATCAATCGTCTTAAAATACACTTGCCCGCCTAAAGACAAAAATTTTAAATACGCTTGGCTCATTTGTTGAATATTAGGATCATCCTTATAGTGCATTTGCTCTTCAATTTTTTTATAAAGCAGCGCAGCATTTGCCTTTCCTCGGACAAACCACGTTGGATCAAACACATCTAAGTTATTGATGTAAATACTCACATCAAATTCCTTGGATAAAGCATGATTACCCAGCATGGGCGCCAAAGTACCTCCTGATAACGAGCGCTCTACCTCGTGAAGCACTGTCTCTAAGGAGATATGTAACCCATGATATTGATAAATAGCATGCAAACTGGTTGGACCGCATGTTTCGTCATCAGGTTGAGAAAGTATCGAGAGCTTAATCATACCTAACTCCTTGAAAATCAAAATTTCTGAACTGCTGAACGACTGAACGATTCTGGCATGGAATAAAAACAGCCAAAAAGGTCTTTATCTGCTCAAAATATAGCTCGTGATCAAGAAAATATCAAATTAAGTCACTTAAAACCCATATTCCGCAAGAAACTCACGAATAAAATTCCCAGTATGG
>JAOAUB010000051.1 GCA_030157805.1 Legionellaceae bacterium | reverse complement strand
CTTCCTGTTCGTCTTTCTCTTCTTGTTAATCAACCCGCTCTGTAAGCTTTCGTCTTAACTTCAAACGAGGCGCCATTCTACAAAATCCTCAGATTAAGTCAACCTCTTTTTCTCAGAAATTTAAAAATAATCTCAATCAACCTCTTAATATCTTAATTATTGTTCTAAATACTAACTATTGCCCTGATATTTTTGATTTTTATTGATCGTCCAATCGTATTTTTACTATACGCCGCTTACCCACCTGAATAATATAACTTGCGTTTCCTGATAATGTATTTCCTGGATCGCTCATTCGCGCCCCATTGATTTTAACCCCGCCCTGATTAATTAAACGATTTGCTTCAGAAGTGCTACTCGTTAAATTAAGTTTTTTCAATAGTTGTGCAATCGTCATCCCTTGTTCATTCACCACCACCTGCTCAACCAGATCCGCAGGAATTTCACCTTTTTGAAATCGTTCAACAAAAGCTTGATGCGCAGTTTCCGCGGCCCCCACAGTATGGAAACGTGCAATGATTTCCTTTGCAAAATTAATCTTTACATCCCGAGGATTCATTCCATCACAAACAGACTGCTTAATCTTACTAATTTCAGTCAATGATTGAAAACTTAATAAATCAATATATCGCCACATCAACTCGTCACTTAAGGACATTATCTTACCAAACATCTCTTCAGCTGGCTCAGTAATTCCAATGTAGTTATTTAACGACTTGGACATTTTCTTAACGCCATCCAACCCTTCTAATAATGGAAGCATCATAATGGCCTGTGGTTCCTGACCAAAATATTTCTGTAATTCGCGCCCCATCAATAAATTGAATTTCTGATCCACACCTCCTAATTCTAGGTCCGCTTTTAAAGCGACTGAGTCGTAACCCATGACTAAGGGATAAAGAAACTCATGAATGGCTATCGCCTGACCCGTAGTATATCGCTTATCAAAATCATCGCGCTCTAACATCCGAGCCACCGTATGAGTTGAAGCCAAACGAATCATGTCAGCTGCTGTCATCGCATCAAACCATTCAGAATTAAATCTCACGGAAGTTGTTTCGGGATCTAAAATCTTAAATACTTGCTGTTGATACGTTTTCGCATTCTCAAGAACTTGTTCCCGACTTAACGGCTGACGGGTCACACTCTTACCAGTGGGATCACCAATCATTGCCGTAAAATCACCAATTAAAAAAACCACCTGATGACCATACTGCTGAAATAAACGTAGTTTATTAAGCAATACTGTATGCCCTAAATGTAGATCAGGCGCAGTTGGATCAAAACCGGCCTTAATGACTAAAGGACGTGATTCACTTATTTTTTTTTCAAACTCAACCACGGGTAAAATCTCTTCACAACCGCGCTCAAACTCGCTTAATATCGATTCTTTATTACTTACAACCTGATTCATAACAGTAAAACCTTCATTAATGATTGACCTAACTTCTCACAACGAGTATCTTAGCCCTGTATTAGACTTGCTCTTAATGCAAGAAATAACGCAACCAGGATATCTCAAAAGGTACTAACTCGCATACAATTAACTCATTCCCGAGCAAAGTAAGGGTGAAACTTTTTAGTTAGATGCAGGTAAACCGCATCTATTGGGTTATAACATATATAGCTCTCGATAAAAACAACAAGAACATCATTCAAGTTTCTGTGCGAAGTGTATAACCGCGATTCACCGATGGCGTTCAATAAGAATGACAATAGTGTAAAGGCAAAACGATGGACCATCGTCAACTTCATATATCAATAAATGCCCCAGAAAAACCTTCTAAAATAATAGCATTGATAGCTCTTGTTTTTGCGTTTGCACTACCTTTTATTTTAGTCAAGATGTTCCCACACAAGCAAAAATCTCAATTTACCAATCATGTCATGGCACTACCTAAAATTTATCTTCCCCACACTGCCGTCGATCAAACTTTGGTCAAAACCGAAATTCATTCAGCAGAAATTAAACACAACACGGGCAATGATAAAACAAAAATTCCAAACACTTTTCAAAAAAATACTGCCGCACATGTCAACTTCCAACAAACCATCAAAACACGTCCTGGGGACACTTTATCGAGTGTATTTGTGCGACTAGGATTAAGCATCAAAACATTACAACAAATTTTACACGATACTCCTCAGGCGAAAATGCTATCTAATATCAAAGCCGGACAAAACATCAAGTTCGTGATAAAAAACAGGCAGCTTGTCAAAATGACACTGCCCTACAGCAACACCCAATACATTGTACTTTATCGTAACCGTACTAAGTATGAGGTCAAAATACACTCACGTAAAACCAGTAGCCACAGCCAATATTTTATGGCTACAGTCCATGGATCCTTATATAACACTGCCAAACAAAATAATATTCCAACAACACTTATTCAACAAATGACGGCAATTTTAGCTTCAAATATTAATTTTTCTAAAGATGTCCAAAGCGGCGATCAATTTATTATTGTTTATAACGCTTTATTTATAAAAGACAAACAAGTTGGTATTGGTGATATCCTTGCCGTTTCCTATCGAAATAATGGCCATGATTTTCAAGCAATCCGACACACCAACCGTAGCGGCTATTCTGATTACTTTGCTCCTAACGGAAGCAGCCTAAAAAAAGCATTTAACCGTTATCCGATACAATTCAGTCATATTAGTTCAATGTTTAGTTTATCTCGATACCATCCTATTCTTCATTACGCTCGCCCCCACAAAGGAGTGGATCTTGCAGCCCGCATAGGAACACCTATTCATGCCACGGCCGATGGCCGTATTGAAATTATTGGACGTCAAGGCGCTTATGGCAACATGATCAAAATCAAGCACAATCAAACCTACAGCACCATTTATGGCCACATGCTGAAATTTCAAAAAGGACTCTCTCGAGGAAGCTTTGTCCATTTAGGTCAAGTTATTGGTTATGTTGGTCAATCTGGGCTGGCTTCTGGACCACACTGCCACTATGAGTTTCACATTAATAACCAACCTAAAAACCCGACCACGGTACAATTGCCTCGAGGCAACCCTCTTTACGGTCGCGAACTGGCAACATTCAAAGCCAATGCCAATAAAATGCTCGCGCAAATCAATTTATTTAAAAACACACGTGTCGCAACAAAACAATAAAAGAGACTAGGGCCTGTTTTCAATTCTCTGGCTAGCTTTTTAATCCAAACTTGCTTTTCCTTAAAAAATCCTTCATCGTGATAGTTTAGCTAATAGCCATACGAATAACCCAGATTCTGCAGTCTAGTTTATTTTTAGTTTAAACAAGGCAAAATCAATTCGAGTGCCGCTGTTTATGCGCCAATAAATGGGCAACAGAGAGTCACTTTTAACGAAGTATAAACAAAAATAAAACTGCTGCGAAATGAGGGTAACAAGAGACTAAGATAAAAATACGGGAAGATGCGAATGCCTACACAAGAATGGCCAGCTCATAATTATGCAATTGGTTCATTGATTCAAATCACTATCGCAAATAGTTATCTAAAATGCTTAGAAATAAAACCAACGGATTGTGTCTTAGATATTGGGTATGGCAATGGCACATATAGAGTATGAACAACGGGACTATTTTGAATATGATGGTTGCAATGAATAAAAAATATTTGTATGTGCAATTATGTTATAGAGTCTTTAGTTGGATTTTACTAAGCATTACAGTGGCTTGGTCTTTTTCAACGAGTCATGTTGTTGATTTAACTTACCCATTTAATGCCTCTACCATTTATTGGCCGACAGAAAAAGGATTTAATTTAAAATCTATTTTTCATGGTAAGACCACTGGTGGTTATTTTTATTCTGCCTACCAATTTTGCGCGCCGGAACATGGCGGCACGCATCTTGATGCCCCACGCCATTTTTCACCATCGGGTCATACAGTTGATCAAATTCACATATCTCAATTAATTGGCCCTGTAGTAGTTATTAATGTTATGAAACAAGCCAAAAAACAAACTGATTATGCGATTACAGTGGCAGATATTGAAAATTTTGAAAAAAAATATCGCCGGTTGAATCAACAAGATATCGTATTATTCTATACTGGGTGGGGTAAATTCTGGAACAATAAAAAACAATATTTAGGTTCTGATAAATTAGGTGATGTTGAACATTTGCATTTTCCAGGCCTGTCAAAGCAAGCCGCCAAATATTTAGTACAACGTCACATTAAGGGCATAGGGATTGATACCGCAAGCATGGATCCTGGCAAGTCACGCAGCTTTTGGGTACATCGCATTATTCTAGGTGCAAATTTATTTGGTATAGAAAATATAGCGCAGTTAGATTTGCTACCTGCAATAGGCGCAGAGTTAATTGTTGCACCAATGAAAATTACTAATGGTAGTGGCGCCCCAACGCGAGTATTAGCATTATTGCCATAATTTCAGGCTCTAATCTATCTTAGGGGTTACTCATAATTTCTTGTAAAAAATTAGTCATCGCTAGCCATGAACGCCGTTCGGCTACTTGATTATAAATGGTACCCAACGTCGGGTCGTTAGCGACAGGATTCGTGAATGCATGTTTAGTATGTCCATAGGAATGCACTTGCCAATCTACCTCAGCTTCGGTCATTTCCTGACAAAAAGAGTTCACTTGAAGAGAATCAACCATAGGATCATCATAACCGTTTAAAACTAAAACTTTTGCAGAAATAGAATGATTCGCTAATTCCGTCGGTTTATTTAGCAAACCATGAAAACTAACTACCCCCCTCAACTCAACCCCACTGCGTGCCAAATCTAAAACAGCCATTCCACCAAAACAATAACCAATCGCGGCAACACGCGTACTATCAACTTCAGGCATCGCAATAACAGCATCGTAAGCGGCTCGCATGCGGGCACGTAACAAACGGCGATCATGAGCTAACGGTTGCATCAGCGCCATTTTTTCATCCGTTGTTGTACCAAGTCGTCCTAAACCATAAAGATCCAACGCAAAACCAACATACCCCATTTTCGCAAGCTTTAATGCTTTATCTTGAACGAATTCATTACAACCACTCCAATCATGTGCAACTAACACAGCAGGTTGGGGTACTTTCTGGGTCTCATCGCAAGCTAAAACACCGTGAAATTCTTCATCATGAAGATAATAAAGGTAATTTGAAGTATTCATCGTAATTTCATCCTAATCAAATCCTTAGCAATTTCTACTCTATTTGCCAGGTTAACATGTCTGAAAAACTTAATCGAGTTCTGCCAACACCGCTTCCTTTCAGTCAATAAAAACTCTTCTTCTAGGAATAGCATCTCATCTATGGCATGCTTTAATAAAATAAAAACACTCTTTGCTATCATAATGATACAAACTACAAATTATGCATTCAATAAAAAAATAACAGCACCCCTTAGAAACATGAGGGATTCAATCCATGCGTAAGCTCATTTTCTTACTTTGTCTTGTTCTATTAAGCTCCTGCAAAGACAAGGGTTCGCAATATAATGGATATATTGATGCCGATCTGACTTATCTATCTAGCGATTTTGCTGGCCGATTAAGCAACTTAATCGTACAACGAGGCCAATCCATTCAAAAAAACGAACTGTTATTCAAGCTCGAACAACAAAGTGAGTATTTTGATGTGGCAATGAGTCAATTGACTAACAAAAACCTTCTAGCTCAACGACAAGAGATTCTCGATAAAATTAATTACGACGAAATCAATTATCAACGTACCCAAAGAATAAGAAAGGCCAATGCCGCAAGTCAAAATGATCTTGATGTTGCAAAAAGAGAACTCGACGTCTTAAAAAATCAACTTGCAGCAATCAATTTTCAGATAAAAAGTAGTCGTGTGAATACAAAAAATAAACGTTGGCATGTCAGGCGAAAAGAAAGTAAGGCGCCTCACTCCGGTCTTATTTTTGATACTTATTTTACACAAGGTGAATATGTACAAGCTGGTCAGCCAGTATTATCCTTAATCACGACCCAAAATATCAAAGTTATCTTTTTTGCCCCTGAAAAAGATTTAAGCAAAATACATTTAAATCAAATTGTTACGCTGTCAAGTGACTCCGCGCCCAAGTTAGCAACAGGTCGAATTAGCTATATTGCCAATATTGCTCAATACACTCCCCCGATGATTTATTCCCGGGAATCGCGCGAAGAACTGATCTTTCGAATCGAGGCGCGAATAGATCACCCCCATTTAAACCGAATTCACCTTGGTCAACCCATTTCCTTGGAATTAGTTCCATGAACGATCTTGCGATTGATATTCAACAAATAACTAAAATTTTTGGTGATAAAACGGTGGTTGACCATATTTCACTTCAAATTGGCAAAGGATCCGTGTTTGGTTTTCTTGGCTCAAACGGCAGCGGTAAAACTACCATGATTCGCATGATTTGCGGTCTTTTAACCCCAACCTATGGAACAGGCCATTGCCTGGGTTACGATATAAGAACGCAATCTGCTGAGATCAAAATGAAAATTGGCTACATGCCACAACAATTTTGCCTCTATAGCGATTTGACTGTGTATGAAAACTTACAATTTTTTGCGGCCATTTATCAAATTAAAAACATAAAACAAACCATTGACGCAACGCTCACCGATCTGGAGCTGATGCCTTTCAAAAACATGACAACCCGCAGTTTATCTGGCGGTTGGAAGCAACGATTAACCCTTGCATGTTGTTTGTTACATAAGCCCGAATTGTTGTTTCTTGATGAACCCACAGCAGGCGTTGATCCCAAAGCACGAAAAGATTTTTGGGATTATTTGCATAAAATTTCAATACGTGATGGCACCACAGTCCTCGTCACCACACATTATATGGATGAAGCGGAAAAATGCACTGATCTTGCCTATATTAACTTAGGGAAACTTTTATATTCGGGAACTTCAGGTGATCTTATCCCGTTTTCTAACGTTAAAACCTACCTTATTACAACACCAAGGCAGTCATTAAATCAACTCAACAAAATAATCACAACCTCCTACCCCCAATTATTAGTCTCTGTGGTCAATAATGATTTGCGAGTTTCCTCTCGCGACACCACGCTCTTGGAACAATTTTTTAACCATGAGGCACAACACTCACCTAAAGAAGTATCCCCCAGCTTTGAAGAAGTATTTATTGGATTGATGCGATAATGTTTTTATTCCCCAACATCAATTCACGACCTTTTTTACGTATATCAGGATTAATTCGCAAAGAATTTATCTTAATTTTTCGCGATCGCGGCACCATTGCTATGCTAATTATTTTGCCAATTATGTTACTGATTGTCTTCGGATTTGCTATCAATTTAGATCCTAAACACCTCCCGACTGCCATTATCAGTTATGATCACAGCCCCTTGACACGTGATTTCATCAGCAACCTACAAACGTCGGGCTATTTCAAACTGGTTGAGCCGTCCGCTAATGAATATCGTGTAAAACAACAATTAGCAAGTGGCCAAATAAGTTTTGCAATCACGATCCCGGCGAACTTCACTCGAAAATTTATTCGTGAAGAAAATCCACAACTCTTGGTTGAAATCGATGCCTCGGATCCGGGGAGCAGTGCAACAGCCTTAAGTCATATACGACCCATATTGAATTTGGCTCTTGATCAATTTAGTCAACGCAGTCTTAATGTGCAGGCACACCCTCCTTTAAGGCAGTCCGTTAATTTAACCATCCATCGTCTCTATAATGCATCCAACAACAGTGCATTCAACATTGTCCCTGGATTAATCGGCGTTTTATTAACCATGACGATGGTCATGCTCACGTCGACAGCCATTATTTCAGAGTTCGCTTCAGGTACGATGGAAATGTTACTCAGCACCCCATTACGACCGACTGAAATTATTTTAGGTAAAATCATACCCTACATCGTATTAGGATACTTGCAACTCACCAGTATCTTGATTTTTGGTAAATTACTGATTCATATCCCTATCGAAGGAAGTTTGCTATTACTTTATCTTGCCGCAGCACCATTTATTGTTGCGAACTTAATGGTTGGTATGATTTTTTCAACCTTGGCATCAACGCCCATGCAGGCCATGCAGCTCAGTACCTTTTACCAATTACCTTCCATGTTTTTATCAGGATATGTTTTTTCATTTTATGGTATGCCAACCTGGGCACAAACGATTGGCGCTTGCCTACCCATGACCTACTTTATGAGAATTACACGCGGTATTTTATTAAAAGGGAATACGGTCGAACAAATACTACCCAATATTCTCCCTATCATTCTCATTGCCACTTTATTAATTATCTTAACCAAAATGATCTTTAGAAAAACACTCGATTAACCCACAAGAATGAGTACGACAAGTCATGAGCATTTTCAAAAAAATCACTCTCAGCACATCAATCATCCTCATAGCCAGCTGCACAGTCTTACCAACCTCCCCATCATCGCAACAGAACACGAGTTTACCCAAAACAACACGAACAGGGCTCAAAGTTGTCGATCATCGACTCGATTTAAGCCATGTGCAGTGGTGGAAAAAAATGCATGACCCGGTATTGGATCAGTTAATTGACGAGGCATTACACAACAATAACCAGATTCAAACGGCGCGTGCGAATAGTTTACAAGCCCAAGCTAAATTAAATGAAGCTCGATTGGCATGGCTTCCTACCTTAAACGGCAGTGCAAATGGACTCATTGGCGGTGGTTGGGACAGCTCTTTTTCACCGCAAGGCCCCTTAGCCCAAAGTGCCGCACTATCGACCTTGGGTAACATCCATTTTCACGGCTATTTTAGTGGGTTCATACCAAGTTATTCTTTAAACATTTTGGCCAATATTCAAAAAAATAAATTAGCCAAGGCGTCACTTGAAATGCAAAATGTCGCGTACCAATCAACTCGATTAAGCATTATCAGCCAAGTCAGCGGCGCTTATTTTATATTTTTAGGGCAAAAAGAACAGCTTCATCAACAAACACAATTAATTCGCGACTTGAAAAAAATTCGCGCATTAGAAGAGGTTCGCTTTAAAGAAGGTGCCAGTGATTTATCAAGCTTAACCGAACTTGATCAACGAATTGCCAAAAACGAAGGTAATCTCTATTCCATAGAAAACAGCATTTCTCAGGTTGAAAACTCAATTCAAGTTCTATTAAATCACAATCCAGGCCCTTTACTTGAGCATGGGACTATTAAGGCGCTGTCAGTAAAAAATATGATCCCTGCCAATCTACCTTCAGCGGTATTGAAAAATCATCCGGATATTATGATGGCACGCCAAAACTTAAAAATATCGGAATCCAATCTTGGTATAGCATATTCTAATTTTTTTCCAACCATCTCATTAACGGGACTGCTTGGTGGTTCATCGATAGAACTAGCACATCTATTATCATTAAGCACGGGGTTATGGGTTGCCGAAGCAGCAGCCTCCGTACCCATCCTCAATGGAGTCTCGTATGAACAAATCAAAGAAGCGAAAGCGGGCTACTACGCGTCCTATTACAACTATGTTCAAACACTTAAAACCACGTTTGCCAAAGTCGATAACAGCTTGACGAATCAACAAAAAATCAACTTAATTTACCAAAATCAATTAAAGTCGCTTAAGGCCTTGCGTAAAAATTATGCCTTGTCGTTAGCACGATACCACGCTGGTGCTAACGATTATAGAGATGTTATCAACGCCAAATTAACCGTTGATGTAGCTCAATTAGAAAAAAATCTTGCTAAAATGCAACAATTAGATAGCATTGTCCAAGTCTATCAAGACTTAGCGGGTGGTTATAAAACGTCAATTGTCGAGCGCATTTAAAATAATTCAACTGGTTTATACACAATGCGCCTACTCGCAATGATTATTTTTCGAGAAAACTCATGAAGAACAACAAATTAAGCCACCCTCAGCGTGTTATTTTTATTACCGGATGTTCAAGCGGTATTGGCCATGATGCCGCGATCATGTTATCCCAACGCGGTCATCGTGTCATTGCGTCTTGTCGTAAGGAGGCCGACGTTAAACAACTCATCGAACAAGGCTGTGAGTGCCTTTTAATGGATGTTGACAACAGCGCATCCATTGCGACAGCTTTTGCTGAGTTACTGCAACGCACAGAAGGACGTCTGGACGTGTTAATCAACAACGCAGGCTTTGGCCAAGCAGGCGCCTTAGAAGATATTTCACGCGAGGTGTTACGTTGTCAGTTTGAAACGAATGTTTTTGGACTAATGGAGTTGTCCCGCTTAGCTATCCCTATCATGCGTCAACAAGGCCACGGCCGGATTATTAATCTAAGTTCCGTACTGGGGTTAATTAGCCTGCCCTTTCGCGGTGCCTATAATGCCTCAAAATACGCAGTGGAAGGCTTGTGCGACACCTTGCGTCTAGAGCTTAAGCCATCGGGTATTGACGTCATTTGCATTGAACCTGGGCCCATTGAAAGCCAGTTTAGAGAAAGTGCCGTGGCTCATTCACTAAAAAAAATTGACCTTGAACACAGTTATTTCAACATGCAGTACCAACACATGCTGGGTGCTTTTCGTCAGCAAAAATCAGAATCTCTGTTCACAAAAAAAACAGACGCCGTCGTCAACAAGCTCATTCATGCCATTGAATCGAAACATCCCAAAACTAAATATCCGGTTACTTTTCCAACGTATTTTTTTATACTGCTAAAGCGCGTCATCAGCGTCAACATGCTCGATCGGTTTTTGAGCTACATTTCAAAAAAAGAATTAAGCTAAGAAAGCTTAACTGCAGAATTTTCTTCGTCAGTATAATGGCAGACATGATGCGCTCCTGCTCATAAACAATAATGGTAACCATAGCGCCTGAATATTAAGGCAATCTTACATGATGCATTTTATAGACAATTAGTTTTTGATCGTATTGACGCAGGAGCATTGAGGGGCTCAATACGCCCCCCTCCAATAAAAAAATAGATCCCTAGTTGGTTGCCTCACGAATTAACCAGCTACGCTTTGGCTGGTTTTGACCATCTGCCAAGTCACTCCACAACACAAGAGGCTTGCCATCCACCGTAGCTCTTTCTTTCGACGTTAACGCCACCGAAAAAGAATATTTATTTCTTAAGGTACGTAAAGCATTCAATACGGAACTTGCATTCCCTTGGTTGTCTTGTAACAGCAATTCATTTCCACGGAAAATAACAGCTACAGTTTGACCTTGCAAAGCATGTTTCACCACAGTTTCTAAACGTCGCCATTGTGCCGAATGACCGCGTTGCAAGTCCGCTTGGGCTGGCGTTTTTTGATATTGAATACGTTGCCGCGAGGCTACATTTTTTGTCCAAGAATGATTTTCAGGTTTTTGGCGCAAGAAATAAGCACATAAAGCATCCACCAAATAACGAGAACGTCCAGAAACTGACGGTTTGGTTCCTGGTAACGTATTGATGAACATCGCAAACGCAATGGTATGTGCGTTAGCCGTGTAAACATAGCCCGACAAACTCACAATCCCAGTCATCGTTCCGGTTTTTGCACGCACTAAATCTTGTTGATCAGGGCGTTTAAAACGACGCTGCAACGTTCCATCACGCCCCGAAATCGGCAATGCGGCAATGTATTCGTAGGTCACAGGGAATCGATCGTAAAGAAAACGCAACAAACTCACCGTTTGCGCAGGAGTTACACGATCATGACGAGACAGGCCTGAACCATCTGTTAATATCGCATTTTGTAACGGAATGCCTGTTTGTTGTTGCAAGAAATTTTTAATCAGCGTTTGCGCTTCACCCCAATTCACGGGGACACCTTTAAGTTTAGCCGCCGCATGCAGATACAGACTATCTGCGTATAAATTATCTGAAGGTTTCAGCGTATCTGCCATCACTTGTGCAATGGGTTTTGATGTGTCGGTTGCTAACAGCAAAGAACCTGCTGGCGTTTTTCCAAGAACGACATCGCCGTCAAGAGTAATGTTTTCTTCACTCAAGAGTTTTTTGATTAATCGTTGCGCGTAAATCAGAGGGTTACGAATGGCCATTTTTTGTTGAACAGCCCATTGCCCAATCGCCGCACAACCGCGCACGGTGAGTTCGTTGTTAGTCTCGTTCATCACCAAAGAAACACCGCAATGAGCACCACGAGCACGTGTTTTAGCTTCATTGTGAATGACGATGCTGCCATGATCACCATCTACCTCAACGATCGCAGGTTGATCCGGACGCTCGGCAGGATTCACTGTCACAAGCATACGGTTAGCATCGATCATCAAAGGAGCAAGCGGGGCACCGTAGCTATAGATTCGGTCACGCTCCACCCAGCCAGGCGGATAGGCATCCACATTTGCATGCCCGCTATCGATGACCAAGTTGCCGTGAATACGATTAATTTTCCACTCTTTCAACGAGGCCAGCAATGCAATTAAGCGATCGTGGTTAAATGACGGATCTCCGGGGAGTTTAAGGTATACATTGCCATTGAGCTGACCTTTATTCAGTTGCGCAACACCCAGGCTTAATTGATTACGAAAATGATAGTCAGGGCCTAGAATCATCAGTGCTGCCGCATCCGAAAAAAGCTTCATATTACTGGCTGGAATAAACAACTTGTCATGGTTTCGCTGATAAAGCGTTGCACCGGTTGTGACATCGACCACGTCAATGCCGATATTAAGATTAGGACTAACTTGATTAATTAAATTATCGGCGCCACTTGCGATACTGGCGAAAACAAGACCTGGGGCTAAACAGCAACTTAATACGATCGGCGTGAGTAAGCAAAATTGACGCCATGCCTGGATGTTCCTTTTCATGTATCGTTTCCCTTAACAAGTAATCTTCAAATTAAACGGCTCACTTCTCGAGTAGCAATGCCTGTGCACAAGTCAATCATAACGCAAGCCCATACGCTCAAGAAGCCCTGCTAGTGTATCATTATCAAAAAATTTAATCTGTAATAAACCGCCCATGGAATCATCTGTCACAATATGCACAGGAGCCCCGATTTGCTCAGATAACGTCACCTGCAAATGCTCAACATCACAATCCAACGTGTGCTTTTCCGGCACTCTAAGGCTATCTTTTTTGAAAGAGCGAACTTTCTCCTCCAAATACCGAACAGGCCACTGCTTGAGTTCAACCTGGCTCGCCAAATCCATTTGCGTCGCAACCGACAGTCCCACTAAAACCCGGGCATGCCCTAACGATAAAACGCCTGCGCGAATTTTTTCCTGAACCTTATCGCAAAGCGTCAACACACGAAGTAAGTTCGCGATATGACTGCGTGATTTTCCAACTAAAATGGCGATTTCATCTTGCTGCAAATTAAATTCATCGACCAAACGTTTATAAGCCAACGCCTCTTCAATCACATTCAAGGATTCACGTTGAATATTTTCAACCAGGGTCAACGTCGCCGCTTGCTCATCTGTATAAAGGCCTATCAGGCAGGGAACCTCTTTTAATCCTGCCAACGTTGCTGCACGCCAACGACGTTCGCCCGCAATAATTTCATAGCATTGTCGTGACATTTCGCGCACGATAATAGGCTCGATCAAACCTTGGCTTAAAATGGATTGTGCCAACTCTTGCAAAGCACCAATCTCAAAATCAAGGCGAGGCTGATATCGCCCACTCGTCAGCGACTCCATCGGAAGTAATTGAAATAGAGTTTCGGTAGACATCGTTAAGATTAGCTTTTCTTTAATAAAACGCTGTAAAAAAATCCGTCACAATCACCTTCGCCTGGCAAAATTTGCCAACCATGTCCGGTAAAATGACCCCACGCGTAATCAGCAACCACCAACTCGCACTGTGTCGGATGCTCATCAATAAAACGCGCAATTTGCTGCTCGTTTTCACACTCCATAATAGAGCATGTTGCGTAAACCATCATGCCACCTTCACGCAAAAGTGGCCATAAACTCTGAAGTACTGCACGTTGAGTAGCAACGGCTTGTTCAATCTCGTCTTTCGTGCGCAGCAGTTTAATATCAGGATGCCTCCGAATAACGCCAATTGCGGAGCACGGTGCATCCAACAAAATACGGTCAAATAACTGACCATCCCACCAATCGGAAGGCTTGGCCGCATCACCTTGTTTTAGGGTCGCATGAAGACCTAGCCGCGTCAAATTCTCCCGCACCTGCATCAAACGTGACTCGCTGATGTCTAACGCCACACACTCTGCAAGCGCCGGCTCGGTCTCAAGAAGATGGCATGTTTTACCGCCAGGTGCAGCACACGCATCTAACACGCGCAGTCCTGACTGAAGCTGCAATAAAGACGCCGCCAATTGTGCCGCTTCGTCTTGCAAGGACACCTCCCCCTGCTCAAAGCCAGGCAACTCGTGCACCGAACAGGCCTTTTCGAGCGTTAACCCTGCATGAGAAAAAGTTTGAACTCGAGCCATCAAGCCAACAATTTGCAGTTTTTTAAGGTACTCATCACGACTTATTTTACTTAAATTAACACGTAAACTCATGGGGGGATGAACATCATTGGCCTCAGCTATTTTTTGCCAATATTGAGGCCAATCCTCTTGAATCGCCGCCAACAACCACATGGGATGCCCATGAATAAATTCATCGTTCTCCGCCAAATTCAACGTCGCCAAAATAGCATCCCGCGAACGACAAAACGTCCTGAGGGTTGCATTAACAAACCCTTTAGCCCAACGAAGGTGTAATCGATCTAACACGTCCACCGTTTCTTTGACGACAGCATAGGACGGTTGCTCTAAGTAAAGAAGTTGATAAAGACCTACTAAAAGAACAATCCAAACCGCAGGTGACTTTTGCCGCTTGGGCATGAGGTGTTGCGCTACGGCTTGCAGACGATAATAATGTCGACACACACCAAAACAAATCGCCTTGGTCAACGGAGATACAGCATCCTCCGCCCCAAAAGCATGTGAAAGTGAGCGTTTGTTTGTTAATAATTGGGTTAGAATTTTAACCGCGTTGAGGCGATCATGCGCGACGTTCATTCTAGAATCGCATTCATAAAGGACTGCGCCCGTCCGCCATTCACCCAATCAGCAACAGACATGACTTTACCCCCCGCGAATTGCAAGCGCTCAACACAGAGCCTGTCTTGAGCCGTCGCTACGACCATCCCTTCCTTGTCAATGCTTAAAATGCGTCCCGGCGCAGCATGAACATCACCAGGCAACACATGGGCTTTATGAATACGGATAAGCTCTCCATGACCGTAAGTTCGTGCTATGGGCCAGGGAGTATATGCTCTAATTTGTCGATCTATCGTGTGTGCTGACAATTTCCAATCAATATGCGCGTCTTCCTTGTTGATTTTAGGCGCATAAGTGGATTGTTGGTCCTCTTGCGGAATAGGTTGACTTTGACCCTTTAACAAGTTGTCCAAGGTTGCCAATAAAGGAGCGACTGCAAGAACGGTTAACTTATCATGCAAACTGCCTGCAGTCTCATCTTGGGCAATGTCAACACTGGCACAGGTAAAAACAGGCCCGGTGTCCAAGCCAACATCCATGTTCATAATACTCACACCCGACGTCTTATCACCGTGCAAAATCGCTTGTTGAATCGGCGAAGCACCACGCCAACGTGGTAACAAGGAGGCATGTACATTAATACACCCTAAGGGTGCAAGATTTAAAACCGCCGACGGTAACAATAATCCATAAGCAATCACCACGATCACATCCGGCTTCAAACAAGCCAATTTCTCAATAGCTTCGTGACTTTTAAAATTAACAGGCTGGTAAACAGGAAGATGATGATCAAGCCCCCATTGCTTCACGGGAGAAAACTGCGTCAATTGTCCTCGGCCAGTTGGTCTGTCTGGTTGAGTATAAACTGCAACCAATTGGTGCGTTGAACGCCACAAAGCATCAAGACAAGGAAGACCAAACTCAGGAGTTCCTGCAAAAACAATTCGTAATGCTCGTGAAGCTGGATTAATCATGATTTAGGACTGCGCAAGTATTTATCCATACGTCGTCTCGCCATTCCGCGCTTTAAAGGCGATAATAAATCAATAAATAATTTGCCCTGTAAATGATCCACTTCGTGCTGAAAACATTCACCCAATAGACCGTCTGCGGTAAGTTCAAAAATGTCACCAAAACGATCTTGCGCTTGAAGCGTTACTTTATCCGCCCGTATCACCGTATCGTACGCACCAGGAACCGACAAACATCCCTCTTGATATTCAGCTTGTCCTTCCGAAGCAATAATTTTAGGGTTAGCCAGAACAAATTGCTGTGTTTTATCGCCAATCACATCCACAACCGCCAATTGCAAGCTAATACCAATCTGAGGTGCCGCCAGGCCAACGCCTTTCGTGTGATACATCGTTTCAAACATGTCATCAATTAAAGTGTGCAATTCAGCATCAAATTTCTCAACTGGCTTACCCACTTGACGCAACACAGGATTCGGCAGGTAAACGACTTTTAGAATTGTCATACGTCGGTATTCATCCAAAACATAAAGGCTAAGTATTATCGCGAATCTCTGCCTTGACTGCAAGTTGGGGAGTTGGAAGTAACCCTAATTTAGCTTAGGATCGTATCTCCAACCAGCAAGAACACAACTCAAGTGAAATTTTAAATGAACCAAAGTCCCAACGAGAATACAATTTATTTTTTAGCCCTCAATCGTATCCCCGGTATTGGCCCAAAAATTACTCAAAAACTCTTAGCACGATGGCCCGATCTTGCAGCCCTCTTCCAACTCTCCAAAGAAGAACTCATCACAGCCGGTTTGCCGGAAAAGCTGGCCCATGCTATTTCTCAATTTAATTTACACGACGTTGATGCTGATTTAGCATGGAAACAAAAGGATGAAAAACATCATTTACTGACTTGGGAGCATCCTAGTTACCCCGCATTACTACGCGAAATTCATGATCCACCTATCGCCCTTTATGCCGCGGGCAATTTATCCTGCCTAGAATCAAAAACGTTAGGCATCGTAGGTACGCGTCACCCCTCAATCAGTGGACGAGAAATTGCAAAACGTTTTGCTTACGAATTAGCATTAGAAAAAATCACCCTTGTCAGTGGTCTTGCGCTCGGTATTGATAGCGAAGCCCATCAGGGCTGTCTTGATGCCGATGGTCAAACTATTGCCGTGCTAGGAACCGGCATTAATCGCATTTACCCTTATCGGCATCAACATCTCGCAGAAAAAATCACCGAAAAAGGCTTAGTTATCAGTGAGTTTCCACTAGGTAGCGCACCAACTGCTGGACATTTCCCTCGAAGAAATCGTATAATAAGTGGGTTGTCATTAGCCATTTTGGTTGTTGAAGCTGCAATTAAGAGCGGTTCATTAATCACCGCGCGCTTGGCGCTTGAGCAACATCGTGATGTTATGGCAATACCCGGATCCATAAACAACCCTAAAACACAGGGTTGCCATCATTTACTGCAACAAGGCGCACGTTTAGTGACTTCCGTCGCTGACATTTTAGACGAGTTGGGATTGGATAACTTATCCAGCCCTCCAACCGAATCTAAATTACTCCTTGCCATAGAAGAGGAAAACCTTGTAAATTGTTTAAGTTTTGAGATCACCACCGCGAACCAAATTATGGCAAAAAGTGGTTTGAGTTTTGAAGAAGTGGCTTGTAATCTTGCAACACTAGAATTAAAAGGTGTCATTAAAGCAGTTCCTGGCGGCTATATGAGGTGTGGTTTATGAAAGACAATCTATTTGAAATGTTAATGAATTTTTTTGAAAAAACTTTGACGCAAATCAAAGAATCCAACCCAAAAAATGAACCCAACACCGCGGTTTCTACTGAAGACTCCCCTTTAGACAACCTTTTAATGTCTAATAATGGCAACCCTATCATTAATCAACGCAAAAAAGAAAGCATACGAATTTTCACGCCTGAAGAACAATTTAAATTAACGAAAGCCAGCTATCAATTTGTAGTACGCTTAATGCGTCTTGATGTTATTGCCGCTGAAGCCATTGAAGAAATTATCCACCAACTACTCTTTTCTGACTCCTCTTTCGTCACATTACAAGAAACAAAATGGGCCATTCGCAACACCTTGGCGGAGCAACTTAATCCGAAACAACTTGCTTTTCTAGATTTAGTATTGTATCAAAAAGAAGATCGACTTCCACTTCATTAACTTTAATTATGACGATATACTCTGCCCATCAATTGATTTTTGTATCGACTACAAAATTATCATGTGTCGAGTTTACCCAGAAAGGCCAATGTTCCCATGACCAAACACCTTGTTGTTGTTGAATCCCCCGCTAAAGCAAAAACCATTAAAAAATATTTAGGTAATGATTATGAAGTCCTTGCCTCTTATGGGCATGTGCGGGACCTACCCCGCAAAAAAGGCTCCGTCGATCCAGCACAACATTTTGCAATGACGTACACGATCATTGAAAAAAATGCTAAACATGTTGATGCTATCGCTAAAGCGCTAAAAAAAGCTGACTCATTATTGCTCGCAACTGACCCTGATCGCGAAGGTGAGGCGATTTCATGGCACGTTTATGAAGTCATGAAAGAGAAAAAGCTGCTTGTTAATAAAACAGTTCAACGTATCTTCTTCAATGAAATCACTAAGTCAGCCGTTCAGGAGGCCATAAAAAATCCTCGTGAAATTGCAAAGGACCTCGTGGACGCACAACAAGCACGACGCGCTTTAGATTATCTCGTCGGCTTTAATCTTTCACCCTTGCTATGGAAAAAAGTTCAACGCGGGCTTTCAGCAGGCCGAGTACAAAGCCCGGCATTACGAATGATTGTTGAACGGGAAGAGGAAATTGAGCGATTTATTCCGCAAGAATACTGGCGCATCATCGCAAAGTGCGACCATGATAAAACACAATTTGAAGCCCGACTTACCCATTACAACCATGAAAAATTGCAACAATTCACCATTAAAAGCAACGATGAAGCAGGCCAAATTCGCGAGAGTCTTTTAAAACAGGCCTCCGGAAAATTGGTTGTATCTCATATCGAAAAAAAACAACGCAAACGAAAACCTTATGCACCATTTATTACCTCTACACTGCAGCAAGAAGCGGCTCGCAAGCTTGGATTTACTGCTCGTAAAACAATGACCGTAGCGCAACAACTCTATGAAGGAATTGACATTGGGGAAGGCACCGTCGGACTGATTACTTATATGCGTACCGATTCGGTTAACTTAGCCGCTGAAGCCATTACTGAAATTCGTGAAATCATCAACAAACAATTTGGTGCCAGCTATTGCCCCGACACACCACGTGTTTATAAAACCAAGTCTAAAAACGCACAAGAAGCCCATGAAGCGATACGCCCGACATCGATTGGCAATACTCCTGAACCTTTAAAAGACTATTTAACCCCCGATCAAGCCAAACTGTATAGCCTCATCTGGAAAAGAACCATCGCATCACAAATGGCGGATGCGCTGCTTGATACCGTGGCCGTCGATTTTAGCTGTGGCGCAGGAAACACCTTGAGAGCAAACGGCTCCACCATCACTTTTCCTGGTTTTCTTTCCGTTTACGAAGAAGGCAAAGATGATAGCAGCTCCGAAGATGACACCACAACTTTACTCCCGAGCTTCTCTTTAAATGAAACCGTCAATACGACCGACATCATCATGACAGAACATGTGACGGAACCCCCTCCACGCTATTCTGAAGCATCGCTGGTGAAAGCTTTAGAAGAACATGATATAGGGCGCCCCTCCACTTACGCGTCTATTATTCACACGCTACAACAACGTAATTACGTCATTGTCAGTAAAAAGCGTTTTGTCCCAACAGATGTAGCGCGAATTGTGATCCGCTTTTTAACGGGTTATTTTACCCAATACGTGGATTATCAGTTCACAGCACAACTTGAAGACACTTTGGATGCCATCTCCCGCGGTGAACGTGAATGGATCCCCGTATTAGAAGAATTTTGGCAACCCTTTATTCAGAAGATCGACCAAACCGACGAGCACGTTCAACGCAAAGACGTCACCACAGAATCCCTTAATGAAAAGTGTCCCAAATGTGACAAGGCTCTTGCAATCCGTTTAGGAAAACGAGGGCGATTCATTGGCTGCACAGGTTATCCCGACTGCGATTACACGCAGGATTTAGCCTCGTCATCCACGGAGTCAAGCGATACGGAAAACAACAACACCCTTATTGAAGGTCGAACTTGTCCCCAGTGCACTCATCCTCTACTCATCAAAACGGGACGCTTTGGCCGTTTTATTGGCTGCACCAATTACCCTAATTGCAAACACATTGAACCTCTTGAAAAGCCAGGTGACACGGAGGTTGACTGCCCCTTATGCAACGAGTCCCATATACTTAAACGCAAATCACGCAAAGGAAAGATATTCTACTCTTGCGGCGGATACCCTAAATGCAACTACGCGCTATGGAATGAACCAATTGCAAAACCTTGCCCTAAGTGCGCCTGGCCGTTACTCACCATCAAAGAAACAAAACGTCATGGTCGTCAATTAGTCTGTCCCAAAGAAGGCTGTGACTATGCCGCGGAAGATCATCAAGACGAATAAAACTATTCAACGAGACACTGATCTTCAGCCCAACAATAAATATTGACGAGGCACTAACCAACTTATAGAAGGTAAAAACAACCTTTCAATCAGGAGGTTACGACCAGCATAACTACACCCGAGTGGTCCTAGTTGACTGAAGAGCAGTGGCCCCAAAAAAGAGACCGTAGTGTAGAATAGAAACCATTGTATTTGGGACTACAAATGGCTCACAAAAAGTTCATTTCTGAATTTAAAGCAAAAGTTGCAATCGAAGCATTAAAAGGTCACAAAACGACCAATGAATTAGCATCAGAATTTGAAGTGAAAAAGCTGTTATTGGAAGGCAGTAAGCTTTTATTTCGTGGTAAAAATGAAAAGGACGTCAAATCGCTAGAAAAAAACGAGAGAGGCTTTACACACAAATAGGTCAGTTGGCAGTCGAGCTAGATTGACTAAAAAAAGATTGACTAAAAAAAGATTGACCATTTCCTAGATATTGAACACTCTTAATAACCGCTCAAACACCAAGAAACGCATAGCAACACCCTAACTATGCGTTAATTGTTCAATATAACGACGGCAAGTCAATGGTTTAGCAATAAAATTAATACTATTACGCGTGCCGCCAGTCCCTGTGATCATCAAAAACCCGTACTGCAAGAGACTACCACCAACCGATTGACGAATATCAATACTTTCAATCTTAGTTATAGGTATGTCGATGGTTTGTCGAACTAAAAAACCACTACGCAAAATAACCTGATTTTTTTTAATCGTAATTGAAGAAAAATGATAATTCACCCAGGTGATGAGACCCCAAACAAGAGCAAACAGCACTAAAAAGATAGAAACCTCTTTCAGTTGCCAAAACTCAATCCCTAACATCATGCCGCCAAAAAATAAAATGACAGGCCAAAGAAAAACAATCCAATGAAGCTTGGCAAAATAAATTACATCATTGTCAGTTCTATCCGTCATACGCACTCCTAATCTCTTTAAATAATTCGGTAGTTCCTGCCTATATTATTTGCTATGCTTCAAAAAAGAGGACTTTGAAGTAAACCCATGCGAAAAATTAATGACTGCTTTGACAAGAAACTTGCTGCTATTTATCAGCAAATTATCAATCTTCATCAATTAAACACAGTAGTGAATCAGTTTCTTCCAGCTTCTTTAAAAGAACATTGTCAAGTTACTCAATTCAACCAAGGTCGCTTAAGCATTGGAGTAGACGATGTTTCACTCGCAACTGAACTGCGTTTTTTTCTGCCGACATTACGAGACTTGCTACGCCAAAAAGCAAAACTACACCAACTAACTTCACTTAATATTTCAGTAATAATACCAACTTCACCCTCGAATAACTCATCCAAAAAAGATCTTCCCAGATTATCACCAGCAGCTCATCTTGCCATCACCGAAGCAAGCAAAAATTGTAGTTTTGAACCACTGCAACAGGCATGGAGACACATGATTGAGACTTAGAATCATCTTTATTTGAGCGAATAAACATAAGTTTTGAAAGATAGTTTCTAACCCAAAATCACGCTTCGAGAAGATCACCTAACGAATAAAAACCTGAGGCAGCAAAAGACTGGTACTTTTCAGCATCAAAGCAAGTATATTCCCAAGCATCTTGATTGACCACTAAGGCGCGCAACAAACGATTATTCAATTCATGACCAGACTTGTACCCTTCAAAAGCACCGATCAATCCGGATCCTAATAAATATAAATCGCCAATGGCATCCAGAACTTTATGAGCAACAAATT
This sequence comes from Legionellaceae bacterium, assembly GCA_030157805.1. Taxonomy (GTDB): domain Bacteria; phylum Pseudomonadota; class Gammaproteobacteria; order Legionellales; family Legionellaceae; genus JAOAUB01. Next base: position 26,858 of record JAOAUB010000051.1, on the reverse strand, counting down.
CACCATCAAAGCGCAGGCCGTCATCATTCAAAACACGATAATCATCAACAACGACAGCATTATCTAAGCTACCACCTTTAATTAGATCAGATTCACGCAACCGCTCATAGTCCGAAAGAAAACCAAACGTACGTGCACGGCAAACTTGCTTAACATAGGATGTATGTGAGAAATCAAAACAAGCTTTTTTAGGTTTGCTATTAAAAACAGGATGATCAAAATCAATGGTAAAGGAGACTTTATAACCATTGTAAGGCAAAAACTGAACGTATTTATCATTCTCTTCAACACGAATCGGTTTCAAAATACGAATATAACGTTTTGCAGCATTTTGCTCTCGAACACCTGCCGATTGAATAAGAAACACAAATGGTGCTGCGCTTCCATCCATAATTGGGATTTCTGGTGCATTCACATCAACGTAAGCATTATCAATACCTAGACCGGCTAATGCTGAAAGAAGATGCTCAACTGTTGCTATTTTTACATCCCCCCGCTGCAACGAAGTACACAACATCGTTTCACTGACGTATTCATAAGATGCAGGAATTTCCACAACGGGGCTCAAATCAGTTCGTCGAAAAACAATCCCTGTATTAATGGGTGCTGGACGTAGCGTGAGAAGAACTTTTTGACCAGAATGCAACCCAACACCGGTTGCCTGGATCACTTTTTTAGGAGTTCTTTGTTGTATCATTCATTAACTACCTATATACCTGTACCCTTAATATTAAGCATATTTTGCTCTCAAATCATAGCAATAATTCATTGAGTTGTCTATTTTTCTCGTTTGAATTCTTTTTCGAATCAACTCAAAGAGCGACATAAAAACATCAATGATCAGTCTACGATCTCTTCTTGTCGTCTCAAAAAAGCCGGAATATCCAGATAATCCGCATCTAAAAACGAGGCTTCTTGCGCTGCAGGAGCAGAAGATCTTGGCTTCGGAGCATCTTGAACTCCCTTTGTTATTGACGCTTGTTTGCGCAACAAAGCAGGACGTTCTAACTGTTGATAATCAAACGTTCCATCACTGCGCAAAGCTGACTCTAAGACTCGTGATTTATTATGTGGATAGGCTGAATTCTGTTGGCCGCGTGATTTGACATCACCAAGACCTGTAACAATCACCGTAACCCGCATTTCCTCGACCATGTCCGGATCAATCACCGTACCCACCACCACGGTAGCATCGTCAGAAATAAATTCTTTAACAACATCGCCAACCTCTTCAAATTCACCAATTGACATATCGAGGCCCGCAGTAATATTAACAAGAATACCTCTCGCTCCTGAAAAATTAACATCTTCAAGAAGCGGCGAAGCAATAGCAGCCTCTGCGGCCTGACGAGCACGCTGCTCACCAGTGGCACTTCCTGTACCCATCATAGCCATTCCCATTTCAGACATCACGGTGCGCACGTCTGCAAAATCCACGTTAATCAACCCTGGACGCGTAATTAAATCCGAAATACCCTTAACAGCACCTAATAAAACATTATTCGCAGCTTTAAACGCATTAAGCAAACTGATATTTTTGCCAAGCACCGTCAGTAACTTATTATTAGGTATGGTAATTAATGAATCAACATGCTCTGCCAATCGTCGAATACCTTCTTCTGCAGCCAATGCCCGTTGTTTTCCTTCAAAAGAAAATGGTTTCGTGACCACTGCAACAGTCAGGATATTAAGCTCTTTAGCGACTTCAGCAAATATCGGGGCCGCTCCCGTTCCGGTGCCACCACCCATACCTGCTGTAATAAATACCATATCCGCGCCTTGTAGAACCTCACGAATACGATCGCGATCCTCTTCAGCTGCCTCACGACCAATCTTGGGATTGGCACCAGCACCTAATCCTTTCGTTAGCGCATCACCAAGCTGAATATGTATTTTTGCATTCGAATTTTTAAGCGCCTGAGCGTCTGTATTTGCACAAATAAACTCAACACCATCGATATTTTCTAATACCATGTGCTCAACAGCATTTCCACCGCCACCACCAACGCCCACAACTTTAATCACCGCGTTGTTATCTTGACTTTGTGTTAACTCAAACATTACCGATCTCCCCTTGCCCGATGATCAATCTAAAAATTACCACGAAACCATTCTTTCATCCGCGACCAGACCTGTTTACCACCAGAGCTAACCACGGGGGAACTATAATTTCCTTCATATTGTTGTTGGTAACCATGTAATAACAAACCAACGCCTGTCGATAATGCTGGGTTAGCCGTCGCTTCAACTAAACCAGAAACACGGTGTGCCGAACCATAACGAACAGGTGTTTCAAAACATATTTCAGCCAGCTCAATCGCGCCACGCACGCGCGCGCCGCCTCCCGTCATGACAATACCTGCCGCGATTCGTTGTTCAAAACCACTGCGACGTAATTCATTCCTGACTAAAGAAAATAATTCATCATAACGCGCTGAAACCACATCAGCCAACGCTCGCGCGGATATTTTTCGACCGGGGCGATCATTCATACTTAAAACTTCGATCATATCATTAGGATTAGCCAAGCCCGCCAAGGCAACGGCATGCTCAATTTTAATGGCCTCTGCAGCTTTAGTTGGTGTTCGCAAAGCCATTGCAATATCGTTAGTCACCTGATCGCCTGCAATAGGAATGACCGCGGTGAATTGAATTGCGCCGTCTGCGAAAACGATAATATCCGTTGTCCCACCACCGATATCAATCAAACACACACCCAACTCTTTTTCATCATCAGTTAGAACCGCATGACTTGAAGCAAGTTGTTCAAGAATGATGTCATTGACCTCAAGACCGCAGCGACGTATACATTTATCAATATTTTGAGAGGCGCTCACGGCTCCTGTCACAATATGCACACGAGCTTCCAAGCGAACGCCCGCCATTCCCGCCGGCTCACGGATAGAACCTTGATTATCGATAATAAATTCTTGCGGCAAAACATGTAAAATTTTTTGGTCAGCAGGAATTGCGACAGCCTTTGCTGCGTCAATAACCCTATCCACATCAGCCTTAGTGACTTCTTGCTCACGAATCGCCACAATACCGTGTGAGTTCATGCTGCGAATATGGCTGCCTGCAATTCCTGCATAAACCGTGTGCACTTCACACCCAGCCATCAATTCCGCTTCCTGAACCGCCCGCTGAATTGAATTAACCGTAGCTTCAATATCAACCACCACGCCGCGTTTTAAGCCTCGCGATGAATGCCGACCGATTCCAATGATTTCAATCGTGCCATCGTTGGCAATTTCACCTATCAAAGCAACGACCTTAGATGTACCGATATCCAAGCCGGTAATAATATTTTTTTCCAACTTTTTAGCCATTATTTTCCTGTTTTATCATTGAGCTCGCTCGCATTATTTATTGGGGAGCTTCTCCATTTAACAGCCATCCCTCGCGGATAACGAAGATCCACACTCACTAATCGACTTAAATTTTTTGAAAAAACAGCAGGATACGCTTTGCAAAAACGAATAATTTTTGCATCAATATCCTGTTTCCCCAAATGGATAAGAATCCCATTATCCAACGTTAATTCCCATGCCTGATTATCACGTTTTTCAAGCAATGCCGTAGAAAAACCATGCATTAATAACATCTTACTCATTTTTTGGTAAACTTGTAAGACCTCTTGTTGCTGATCGCGTGGTCCACGCAAATGTGGCAATTGAAAATTCTCATCCTGGCTGTTTCCAGGATTAAATAATTTACCATCTTCCGTCAGCATAACATCATTCCAGACTGCAACTGGCGTATTTTCAACAAGATTAATTTTTAACACATCAGGCCATATTCGTTCGATGTAAACCGACTTTGTCCATGGCAGTGCCTTGAGCTTGGCTGACAATTGCCGCACAGGAAGCGTAAAAAAACTACTTTTGCTCAAAGTCTCACTGAGAATACTTTCAAGTTGTTGACGTGAAATATGACGGTAAGTCGCCGTAATTTTTATTGTATTCATTGGAAAGCGCTGACCATCCGCCAAATATAAATACGTCACGCGAGCTGTTAAAATCAAAGCGCTACTAATTAACAGAAAAAGGACAGTAAAATAACGCCATCGCCCTTGTTTTTTGTCCATTAATCACCTTCTTGGTTAAGCGGCTATTGATAGTTCGTCACTAGACTCTGCTGGCAATGATGATGAGTCATCGCCAATTGAATCAACTCATCCAACAAAAGAGTATAACTTAAGCCGCTAACTTGCCAAAGTTTGGGATACATGCTCATCGGAGTAAAACCTGGCAGTGTATTGATTTCATTAAAATAAGTCATCCCAGTGCTTGTATTAACAAAAAAATCAACACGAGCCATCCCTTTACATTTCAATCGAGTAAATATTTCAGCAGCTTTATGTTGCAATTGGCTCACCAACATGGGGTCCAACTCAGCCGGCGTTAATAATTCCGTGGCATCACTTTCAATGTATTTGGCCGTGTAAGAATAAAATCCATCCGCATGATGCACGCGAATTTCACCCGGCAAAGTAACTCGGGCCTTTTCGCCTTGATTTGTACTCTCAAGAACAGCCAATTCAATCTCACGCCCCTCGATAAACTCCTCGACCAAAATAGTTTCGTCGTAACGTAACGCATCATCAACTGCCGCCAATAACTCGGACATATTACAAGCCTTGTGAATACCAACGCTCGAGCCTAAAGAACACGGTTTAATAAATAAAGGCCATCCCAAAGCGCTTACCACATCCTGGCAAAATTGACGGCGCAATGCATCCGTAGCATGCCAAGACAAAACTCGGTATTTTGCACAACGAATCTGGTCGTCATTGCAAACAAGACGCCTAGCAATATCCTTATCCATCCCGATCGCTGAAGATAAGACATCACTACCCACAAAAGCAGCCCCCGCCAACTTTAATAAACCTTGCAAACAACCGTCTTCATAAAGGGGGCCATGAACAATGGGAAAGACAACATCAGCATCGACGGCTAATCGCCCATTGACAAGTAAGCTAGGTATTTCTTGAGAGCTTGGCGTGCTCACAGGAAGACGATGAGAGTGATGAAGTAATTCATCATAATCATTGAGATAACAACGCCCTTCTTTATCCATGCCTACTGGTATAATCGTGTATTTATGAGGATCTAAATTAGCCAATACAGAGGCAGCCGATATCAAAGAAATTTCATGCTCCCCCGACTTACCGCCATAAATTAAAACTACCGTTATTTTTTTAGTCATGCATTCTCTCCAAGAATATGAATTTCATGCACCAAATCAATGGCCGTTTTCTGTCGAACCGTTTCACGAACCAGCTCCATCAACGACTCAATATCCTGTGCTTTCGCATTCCTTTCTTGATTAATAATAAAATTAGCGTGCTTAATAGAGACTACTGCGCCCCCAATTTGTTTTCCCTTTAACCCACATCCCTCAATTAAACGCGCGGCATAATCATCAGGCGGATTTCTAAAAACAGATCCACAGTTATGCTCATTCGTTGGCTGCGTTTTTGCGCGATGCTCAAGCAAATCCCTAATGCGCTGCAACGATCGCTCTTTGTCGCCTGGCTCAAATTTAAAGGTCCCCGAAATAAACCATTCGTTAACAGGGCCTTCGACATGACGATAAGCCACATCAAAATCAGCTGGCGTTCTTATCCGACGAACGCCCTGCCTATCGAGAGTCTCAACTTCCACAACAAATTGCCACGTTTCACCGCCGCAGCAACCTGCGTTCATACGCAAGGCACCACCCATTGTTCCTGGAATGCCCGCTAAAAACTCAGCACCCTCCAAGGCATTTCTCGCAGCAAAACGAGCCATTGTAGCGCAAGACACACCCGCATCAACACGAATCAGACCATCTTCGTTCAAGCTCATCTCTTTCAGACAGCCCTGAGTCACAATGACCGTTCCTGCAAAACCGCCATCACGAATTAAACAATTACTCCCTAGCCCAAGCCAAACGATAGGTTCTTCTTCAGGAAGCTGCTGCATAAACCAAGCGAGATCAGCAACATCATGCGGTTTGTATAAGCGCTGAGCTGTTCCACCAACCCGCCATGTGGTGTAATCAGCTAAGGATTCATTAATCAATAATTGTCCTTGACCCAATGCTCGAGATTCACTCTTTTGATCGCTCATGCTTTTATCGTATCCGTCGTGACCAGCATCAAATTATGAGCTAACTGCCCAATATTTCCCGCGCCCTGCATCAAAACAACACTATCATCCGTAACGACTTCATTCAAAATTTGAACTAAATTCTTATCATTGACCAATCGGACGTCCGGATTTTTTTGTTTGATCTTTTCAATCAAGAGAGCACTACTCACCCCAGGAATTGCAGCCTCTCCCGCAGAGTAAATATCCATAAGCAATACGGTATCTGCCATCGACAAGACATCAACAAAACGATCAAACAACGATTGGGTCCGTGTATAACGATGCGGCTGAAACACATGCACCAATTTCTTATTGGGCCATACACGACGAAAAGCATCCACCGTTGAGCTGATTTCCTGAGGATGATGACCATAATCATCAACCACAAGGGTCGTGCCATGCTCAAATTGTCGCTCGCCTAAAATTTGAAAACGTCGACCAACCCCTTGAAACTTCATAAGGCCGCTCACAATAGCGTCATCCCGAACACCCAGCTCAGTTGCAATGGCGATTGCAGCCAGCGCATTCAATACATTATGACGCCCAGGCCAAGAAAATGTAATTCGCAACGACGGTAACTGGCGTGGCCGATGCACTGTAAATTCGCTAAGCAAACCCTTTTGCGTCCAATCAACGGCTCGATAATGAGCCTCCTCATGAAAACCATAGGTAGCAATTGGTCGTGCGACCTGCGGCATAATACGACGAACTTCTTCATCTTCCAAACACAATATAGCCAAACCATAAAAAGGCAGGTGATGCAGAAACTCAACAAAGGTATTACGCAGTTTATCAAAATTATTATCGTAAGTTCCCATGTGATCCGCATCAATATTAGTAACTACGGACATCATTGGTTTTAAAAAAAGAAACGACGCATCACTTTCATCTGCCTCAACAACCAAATAGGTGGATTTACCCAGCTGCGCATTACTAGCACTGCTGTTTAATTTACCGCCAATAACAAAACTCGGATCTAATCCGCCTTCAGCGAGTAAACTGCTCACAAGACTCGTTGTAGTGGTTTTACCGTGAGTACCTGCAATAGCGATGCCATAACGAAAACGCATCAGCTCAGCAAGCATCGCTGCTCGAGGAATAATCGGAATCGCTTGATCCATTGCGGCAATAATTTCCGGATTATCCGCACTCACTGCGGTTGATCGAACGACAACATTTGCCCCCTGAATGTGACTGGCATGATGCCCTACAAAAATGTCAATACCTAATGAACGCAAGTGCTCCACAGAGCGATTTTCACTCAAATCGGAACCCGTGACATGATAACCTTCATTATGCAACACTTCGGCAATACCACACATCCCGGCACCACCAATTCCAACAAAATGAATGTGTTCTACACGTCGCATCCTTGGCATGTAATAATATTCTGGTTTTGTCCCCACAGGTATCCCCTTGTTATCTATGCCCCACGCCTCTAGCGATGAGTCGTTCATAGGATGCGACAGCGCTTTTACGTTCTTAACCCAAGCGCTCGCCATCTGTTTTCATGATCAATGCGTAATAACAAAGCAATGACCGTACAACTTATAATCATGCTGGCACCCCCATAACTTAGCAAGGGTAACGTTAATCCTTTGGTCGGTAACAATCCAACATTGACCCCCATATTAATGACAGCCTGAAATCCCAACCAAAATGTTAACCCATAAGCAGTATAAGAGGCAAAAAAGCGCTCCTGGCAATACGCCACATACCCAATCGTTAACCCTCTAAAGAGGAGAACGCCATATAAAGTCAAAACTAAAACAACCCCGAGCAGTCCCAACTCTTCAGCCAAAACAGCAAATAAAAAGTCAGTATGAGCCTCCGGTAAATAAAATAATTTTTGGACACTTTCACCCAAACCCACCCCCGACCAACCTCCTCGACCAAAAGCGATTAAAGACTGTGTCAACTGATACCCTGTTTTGTATTGATCTGCCCACGGATTAAGAAATCCAGTCAAACGAGCAACTCGGTACGGCGAAGAAAGCGCCAGCATCACAAAGGCCGTCACCACCAACATCGACAAACCAATATAATACCGCAATTTCACCCCGGCTAAAAATAATACAGCCATCATTGTGCTAGCAATAACAACCGTCGCTCCAAAATCAGGCTCCATCAATAATAATAAAGCCACTAAGACCAAAATCAACAGCGGCTTTACAAACCCGACAACACTCTCCGTCACTTTATTTTTCTGGCGAACTAAATACCCCGCCAGATAAAAAATCATGGTTAATTTGGCAAGCTCCGACACTTGAATACCAACAAGACCTATAGGCAACCAACGCCGACTTCCATTCACCAAGCGGCCAACCCCAGGAATTAAGACAAGACACAACATCAGCAACGTCACCAACAATAAAGGCCCGCTCCATTTTTGCCAATTCTCACTGTCAATGCGCATCACGACCACAGCTCCACCAAAACCGGCTAATAAATAACAAATCTGACGAAATAAAAAGTGAAACGGCGTGCCATAAGACTTACTGGAAATCATCACGGAGCTTGAAGCCACCATCATCAAACCAACAATGACCAATCCTAAAACAGCCCCCATCAACCATTTATCATACAAAGCCAAGGGTGTGTTGGTCGGCTTCCCCCTTAATGAGTAATGTCGTGGGTTCATAATTCTAACACCCGCTGAGAAAAAACTTCACCACGATGATTAAAATCACGAAACATATCAAAACTAGCGCACGCTGGGGAAAGTAGCACAACATCGCCTGGCTTTGCATGAACTCGCGCCTGTGCCACGGCTTCTTCCATCGTGCTAGCTCTTAGCACAGGCGCCGCACCTGTTAAATCATGATCTATTTTATCTGCATCCTGACCAATTAATACTAGCAATCGCACATAATCTGATACCGGCTGACGTAATTCACTAAAATCAGCGCCCTTCCCCAATCCTCCGGCAATAAGAACAATTTTGCCTCGCATAAAGCCACCGATTCCTGCAATTGCCGATTCAGTAGCACCCACATTGGTTCCTTTCGAATCATTAATCCATTCAACACCATCGAGAGTTCGGACCCACTGACAACGATGAGGTAAACCAGAAAACTCTTTCAATACAGCGACCATCGCCTCATGAGCAATGCCCGCAGCACTTGCCAATGCACAAGCTGCTAACGCATTTTGCCAATTATGTTTTCCCTTGATACGCAGTTGTTCAACTGACAATAAGCACGTTTGACCCTGGGCCAGATATAGAACACCCTCTTTTTCCACAATACCCCAATCACAACCCCCTGGTTCGTCAAGTCCATAACTGACCGAAAGCGCATCAGTGCCGACCTGTTGCGGCAGGGTATTGGGGTCCTGTCGATTATAAATTAAGGCAGAAGCTCCGGAGTAAACACGCTGTTTCGCTTCAATATAAGCTGCCATAGTGTGATGCCTATCCAAATGATCGGGCGTAATATTTAACACCACCGCGGCTTTAGGTGCTAAGGAGTACGTTAAATCCAATTGAAAACTTGACAGCTCCAGCACCCAAAAATCATAAGGCGGATCATCGCTCAGTCGATCAAGAACCGGATCACCAATATTGCCTGCTACAGCCACATTAAAGCCCGCTTTCTTCACCATCTCACCGACTAGGGTGGTCACCGTTGATTTTCCGTTAGTTCCAGTAATTGCAATCACGGGGACACGAACTTCCCTTGCAAAACATTCAACATCACCATAAATAGGGATCGCAAGGTCGCGCGCACGTTGCAAAAAAGGCTCATCTAACGAAATACCAGGGCTTGTGATCACGGCTTCAATCATGGGGTACATCGTTTCTGGCAAATCATGTAAAAAAACGTCCACGTCGGGAAATAGATACTTGAACTCATCAAGACACTCAAGCTCCGCGCGAGTATCAAACGCCATAAATGGCTTATTTTTTCGTTGAAGATAATGCGCAATCGAATTACCTGTTTTTCCGAGCCCTGCCACCAGATATCTTGTTTCGCTCATCACTGTCCTTAGCGTAGTTTTAACGTAGCTAACCCACTCAATACAAAAATAACCGTCATAATCCAAAAACGCACAATCACCTTTGGCTCAGACCATCCCTTGAGCTCAAAATGATGGTGTAAAGGGGCCATACGAAATATTCGCTTTCCTCCAGAGTATTTAAAATACCCGACTTGTAAAATAACTGACATTGTTTCAATCACAAACAATCCGCCCATGATCAACAATACAAGTTCTTGACGAATAATCACAGCCACAATTCCAAGAGCAGCCCCCAACGCCAGCGACCCAACATCGCCCATAAACACTTGAGCAGGATAGGTGTTGTACCATAAAAATCCAAGCCCTGCCCCGGCAATGGAAGAACAAAAAATCGTTAACTCGCCCGAGTTAGGCACGTAGGGGATCCCCAAATAATGGGCATAAATCACATTACTGCTTGCATAAGAAAAAATCCCTAAAGCCCCTGCAACCATGACAATCGGCATAATAGCCAGACCATCAAGACCGTCCGTTAAATTCACCGCATTACTGCTACCGACCACCACAAAATAGGCCAACACGGGAAATAGAAAACCAAGATCAATCAAATAATTTTTAAAGAAAGGAATGACTAACTGCGTTTGAATAGGCAATGTGAAATTCAAATAAAGAAAGAAAATTGCAACTAAAGCCACAACTGATTGCCAAAAGTATTTCCAGCGACCAGGTAAGCCTCGTGAGTTTTTACGCACTATTTTGCGATAATCATCGATCCATCCAATCACTCCAAACCCCAACGTGACCAGCAAGCAAAGCAACAACGTCGGCTGACTCAGATCGCACCACAACAAACAACTCATACCAATCGCGAGTAAAATCAACACACCACCCATCGTCGGTGTGCCTTTTTTCGACAAATGTGTTTGCGGCCCATCATCGCGCACCACTTGACCTAGTTGCAGGTTCGATAACCATCGGATCATCATCGGCCCACAAAACAAGCCAACCATCAGTGCCGTCAACGCTGCAAGAATTGACCGAAAGGTGAGGTATTGAACAACACGAAACGCATGGTACTGTCCTTGTAATTGCTGCGTCAGCCAGTAAAGCATAATGATTATCCTCTCATGAACACCACAGTAAATGCTTCATGTCTATTTTTAATGGCATAGGTTAGTGCTCCTACAGCAGCAATCTAACTTATCCTTCTCTGTACCCATTTCAACGAAAAGGAACCGAGAAAACACGCTTTCTAAAAAGCACGAAGCCTAAGCAAAAAACGGGCAAGAATATCCTATTTTTGCCCAAAAATACACTTTTAGACGGGAGACATTAGAATTTCCCCTTCACTCGACTAACTCTTGCACCACCTTCTCCATTGCCGCCGATCGTGAGCCTTTAATCAATACCGTCGTGTTTTTATCAAGGCAAGTTAACAAATCCTGCGCTAATTTTTGCTGATTGGGATAATGTTTCGCCGCACTTCCAAAAGCGGTGGTACTAAATTCACTTTGTTTTCCGCACGTCATTAATCGATTAATTCCTTTTGCACGAGCCACACGACCGATTTCCTCATGATGGCCCTGAGTAAAGTCTCCTAATTCACCCAGATCACCAAGGACAAGAATACGCTGCCCTTGTCGTTTAGCAAGGACCTCAACAGCAGCAAGCACCGAGCGCAAATTAGCATTATAGGTATCATCGATGATCAACGCCTGATTTTTACCATGAAGAAACGTCATTCGGCCCTCAACCCCCTGAAACTCTCGCAAGCCCTTTGCAATATCATGAAGTTCAATCCCAACAGCAAAACAACATGCTGCTGCGGCCAAAGCATTACGCACCGCGTGCTCGCCTGGAACTTGCAACTGAATCAAGGCCTCCCCCACCGGCAGGACAAGAGTAAACGAAGCGCAACCCTGCTCATTAAACTCAATAGCTCGTGCATGAATATCGGACGGATGACGCGCGGAAAAACGCAAGACCTTTTTATCGACCAAAAAATCATCCCAAAAATGCGCAAAATCATCATCGTCATTCACTACTGCTGTACCGCCCGTAGCCAATCCTTGATAAATTTCACCTTTAGCACGCGCGACACCTTCGATAGAACCAAAACCCTCAATATGTGCTGGCGCAATATTATTAATTAACGTCACCTGTGGTTTCACAAGATTCACCGTCGTAGCGATTTCACCGACATGATTCGCACCCAGCTCAAAAACCGCATAACGATCGGAAGCCTGAAACTTCAGAAGACTCAAAGGAACGCCAAGGTGATTATTGAGATTTCCAGGAGTTTTGTGAGCGGGTTTCGGCAAAATACAATAAATCATTTCCTTGACAGAGGTCTTACCGTTACTCCCGGTCACAGCAATCACAGGATTAGTCATCGTTTGACGATGACACACCGCTAATTGAGCTAAAGCATCTAACGTTGATGGCACAACCAGCTGAGGAATCGTCACATGACGGCAAGGATGCTCACAAATCACAGCAATTGCGCCTTTTTGAGCTGCTTCAGAAATAAAATCATGTCCATCAAATTGCTCACCGCTAATTGCAACAAACAAGTCTCCGGGTTGAAGCGTACGACTATCAATCGTCACTCCATGAACATCCAAGCTCTCCGTGTTGGGGCAGGCTAAATGTCGTGCGATTTGTTTTAAATTCATCATATCAACCCAACCTATTCAATGGTTATACCGCGGAAAGCTCGGTCGGCATTTCAGATTGAATACCACCACTTAAAATACGCTGGTAGCGAGCCACGCCCTCTTTCGTCAAGGGTTGACGTCGATCATCGAGCAAATGCGCATCCAAGCCTTCGCTTAATTGCCGTGCCGTTTCATAAAGAATGTTAAAACGATCGATGTCGATGGTAGGACTCCCCGACAATTGCATAAAAAGGCATAACCCCCGAACATTAAAAGCACCCATATTTTGTAAATCAAAAACACCGCTAGCAGTTGCGGCGGCAAGACTAAAAATCACGGGTCCTTGCCCATTTGGAAGCTGATGACGATGAAACAAATTACCCTCACCAAAACGCAAACCAGCCGCTAAAACGGTTTGCAACAGCTCATAACCTGCAAACTGATGCGACTCCTTGGCTAATAAAAACATCATCACCATTTGATCTGCCGGTTTTTGCTCATTTTCTCGAGCACGCTTCTCCAGTTCAAGCTGCTGAGCGTCGGCCTCGGTTCGATAAACAGAGGGTCTCTCCTTCGAGGGGCGTAAGTACACTCGAGACTCCTCAGGGGGAGGACTTCGTCTATCTAACGACTCCTCAATCAATGATTCATCGTGCTCATCGTCAAACTCTGCCGTCAATTTACGCACTGCAATAATTTCATCCAAAGGCTTATTGTCAACGGAGCCTAAGGAAGGCGTACGATGGTCTTGAGGCAAGATATCTTGTCGTCTTGCTTTCATTAAACGACTAATTGCAATCACGACAGCAAGCAACAATATGAGATTGAGAATCAAACTTAAATTAGCTGGCATGTTTTCTCCTTGAGTTCCTTTATTTAACAGTTTCGCTCATTAACAACGCTTGTTCAACGTCCACAGCAACAATACGTGAAACTCCAGCCTCCCGCATGGTGACACCAATTAACTGCTCTGCCAGTAACAAGGTCACTTTATTATGCGTTGTAAACAAAAATTGCACACAACCCGCCATTTCTTTCATCAACGCACAAAAACGATTCACATTCAATTCATCGAGAGGGGCATCCACTTCATCCAACATGCAAAATGGCGATGGATTTAATTGGAAAATGGCAAAAATCAACGCCATCGCGGTCATCGCCTTTTCTCCTCCTGAGAGCAAGTGAATCGTACTATTGCGTTTTCCGGGAGGCTGTGCCATCACATTAACCCCTGCTTCTAAGAGATTATCACAAGTTAACTCCAAAGCAGCATGCCCACCACCAAAAAGACGAGGAAAAAGCTGTTGAAAACGAACATTAACCTCAGCAAAGGTCGTTTGAAACCGCTGCTGCATTTCATGATCAATGGTTGCGATGGCCGACTCCAAAAGTGCCAAAGCATCCGTTAGATCGTCATTTTGTTGATCCAAGTATTTTTTTCGCTCGGACTCTACCTCATACTCCTCAATGGCTGCAAGGTTAATAGCCCCTAATCGCTTGATTTTTTCAAGTAAGCCAACTAATTCTTGCTCATGGCTTATTAACGTCGACTCCACCGAAAGAGTGTGCAATACGTCGTTCAGCGAGCAGCCTAACGCTGTTAACCCCTCTAAAACTCCGTCAGCCTTCGTCCGCGCAATTTGTTCTTCAAGTTGCATCTGTTGAATTTTCTCTTTAAGTGCATTAGCTTTCCCTTCTTCTTCTTGGTTAATCTGACCATGGTAGGCTAATGCCTCATTTAAAACACTCATTTGATTCTTTTTATCATTCAAACGTTGCTCTAAGGCCTGTTGTTGCTGCAGTTTTTCAGTTAACTCTTCTTGCGAAACGTCATGGGGTTTTTCAAGCTCTAGCCAGCGACTGGTGATCACCGATAATCGTTGGGCCATCGTGTTATACCGCGCGTCATCGCGACATAGATTGGCTTGCAATTGATTCACGTTCAACTGAGCCCGCTCCATGTTCAGCTCCAGCTCGTGCACCTTTTTTCGAGCCTCCTCGACCTCCTGTTGATAAGGCGCGAGATTGTCTTGAAGAGCGGCACGCTCCGTATCCAAGACTAACAACGCCTCGTTAAACTGACTATGCTGCTGTTCTGCTTGCGCTGCTTGCTGTTCATAATCCATCAATAAGCGCTGCAAATCTTCAAGTTGGTCCCTCAGCGTCAACTGTTCATCAGTCAAATACTGTGCCTTTAAGAGCATTTGCTCTTGGCGATGTTGCTGACTCATCAGCTCTGCCTCGCACTCCCTTAAGTTTTCACGACTCATCGACCACTGTTCTTGCAAAACGAGCAGCGTCTGATGGTGAGTTGCAATCTGAGCGCTCATCACCGCTTGCGATTCAAGGTGTTGACTCAGCATCAATTCAGCGTGCACCAAATTGTTTTTGACCTGAACGCGCTCTTCTTGACGTGCCAAAACACTGGTGTCTTGCACGTTTTTTAAATTAAAAATTCGCAACCAACCGTGACCAAGCCAATGCCCCTCTGGTGTTACTATCGACTCATCAGCACCGATGAAAGGTAACCAACGACGTGCTTCGTCCAAATGCTGCGCTGCATAAATTGTTACCATATTCAACGCATAATGCGGATAAACACCTGCAATTTTATCAACAAGTCGCGGAAAATGACCGTCGCTCGGGGTCTTAAGCTGCGGCGTTACAAAAATACCTTGCTCAAGCGATTGATGCTGTAATGCTTCCGTGCACGGGGTCAAATCATCCACAACAAGGCTTTGTAAAACGTCCCCTAAAATCATTTCACACACGCCAGCCCAAGCCTGCTCGACGTGAATAGCCTCAGCTAAATAAGTTTTTGAACTCCAATCCGGCAAATCAGCACGCGATGATGTTTCACCACGACCTAATGCTGCAGAAATCCAAGCCTCTAAAGCAGCAAGGCGGGTGCTGAGCTGATACACTCGCTCTTTCTGTTGGTTTAAAGCCTTATCAATCACCGCCTGTTGTGCGGCCAGCTCTTGTCCATGCATTATGGCTTGCTGCACAGCCCCCGCTTTAAGGGTGACGTCGTGTTGTAAGTCCCTTTGCTTCTTTTCTTGCTCCACTCGAGAATAATCACCGGATAGCGCTTGCAATGCCGCTTGTTCGCTTAAATTATGTTGCAGTCGCGTTTTAATTTCCCCACAACGCTGCTCGTGGTGTGCCGCCTGAGTTTTTGCCAGAATAACGGCATTTTGGGTCTGATTGAGCTTTTGTTGCAATTCAACACAACGATGATGCACACCTTGAGCCTTCAATTCGAGATCGTGCACTTGCTGCTGTTTTTGACGCCATAGATCTCGAAAAAGCATCGACTGTTCTTGTAAATAGGCGCGCTCCTCCGCATGATCTTGCAACGACTCTTTATCGTTCTTGATTTGCTCGCTTAATTGCAAGCAATCCTCTTGCAACTGTTCTTTCTCCGAGAATAAACGTTGCTTATCTCGTTGCTTTTGCGCTAGATGCTCTTCCAAACGAGCAATTTCGGCTGTTTGTTGATAAAAGTTGGTTTGTAAAGTTTGCAGCGCGTCATTTTCATCAACCCATTGCAAGCGTGTTTGAGTTTGCAATTGATAAGCATGGGTCGCTTTAGCCTGATGGCTCGCCACAGTCAACTTGAGTTGTTGCATTTGCTCATGAAGGTGACGGCTCTGTGTATCCAAATCACGCCATTTCAAGCCACAAATTTCCGCCTTTAAACGTCGTTCATTTTCACACAAGGTCTTATAACGAGTGGCTGTTTTAGCCTGTTGCTCTAAACGCTGTAATTGTTTAGCAAGCTCGTCGCGAACATCTGAAACTCTCAATAAATTTTCACGCGTAGAGCTCATTCGTTGCAGCGTTTCTCGACGACGCTCTTTATATTTTGACGTTCCCGCCGCCTCTTCAAGATAACCCCGCATGTCCTCGGGACGCGCCTCGATCAAACGTGAAATGGTGCCTTGCCCAATGATGGAATAACCACGCACCCCAGCACCCGTGCCTAAAAAAATATCGGTAATATCACGACGACGACAACGGGTACCGTTAAGAAAATAGGACGACTCCCCATCGCGAGTCACCAAGCGCTTAACTGCAATTTCCTGATAGCTACCATATTGTCCCGACAACGATCCCATGCTGTTATCAAAAACCAATTCCACCGAAGCTTGTCCCAGAGGTTTACGATGTGATGAGCCATTAAAAATCACATCAGTCATCGTTTCACCGCGCAAATTTTTAGCCGAAGACTCACCCATGACCCAACGCACGGCGTCGATAATATTGGATTTACCGCAACCATTAGGACCTACGACGGCCACTAAAGCACTGTGTAAGGGGATTGTCACCGGATCAACAAACGATTTAAAACCTGCCAATTTTAATTGTTTAAGGTACATAGACCGTACTTATTTTGATATCGATATTAGAGTATCTTCTACTATACTAAATACTAGACAACGTGGAATAACAAATAAGCTAAATTATGAAAAAATCACGCCTGATTATTGGAATTACGGGTGCCTCGGGAATTATTTATGGCATACGGTTGTTAGAAGTCTTAAAGCCAACCCCCATTGAAACTCATTTAATTGTTTCAAAGGCAGCTCAACAAACCCGCGCCTATGAAACCTCATTGACCAAGGACGAATTATACGCCTTAGCGGATTATCATTACGCTATCCAAGATGTGGGTGCTAGTTTATCCAGTGGATCATGCAAAACGCTGGGAATGATCATCGCTCCCTGCTCTATGCGAAGTCTTGCCGATATTGCGTCGGGAAACTGCAACAATTTAATCACTCGCGCCGCCGACGTGGTTTTGAAAGAACGCCGCAAACTTGTCTTAATGGTACGTGAAACCCCATTGCATCTAGGACATATTCGAAATATGGCGGCCGTCACTGAAATGGGGGCTATTATCGCGCCCCCAGTTCCTGCCTTTTATAATCAACCCAAAACGATTGATGATTTAATTAACCACAGTGTTGGTCGTGTCTTAGATCTGTTTGATCTCGACCTCGGTCTTGTGCGTCGATGGGGTGATACCTAAAAACACACCCAAATAAAATCGAGTTCGTTATAGCAAGTTTCGTTTTTAAGCCAATTTAACAGGCTTAGGAACATAAGCTTTGATTTGTTGTGAAAATTGCTTTAGCACATCCAAACCCGAATCTTCGGCTTGTTTACACCACTGTTGTAACGACTCCACGAGTTCTTTTTGAGATGACGCTGTTTTCAACCAAATTCCCTGCAAGGACTGTCGATAACTATAAACTAAGCGCAAGCGCTCACATCGAGCTAACAAAGCGTGTAATCGCGCATTGGCGCGTGGAGACAATAAACCATCTTGTAATCTTAGCAAGCGACCCGCTCGTTGAAATAAGGCACGATCTTCTTTATTACCTTTCTTTTCCTGTTTTTCAACATATAAAACCGGCTTGACCACTTGTTTGTAATAATACGACATAATCTGAAAACGATTGGAAATCACAGCACGAACGGTTTCAAGATCAACACTTAATTTACCGGACTCCGTTGCCAACTTAGGAGGAAGCTTTTTAACTTTCGCCAACCCTAAGAACGCTAAACAACGAATATAAAACCAACCAATATCAAATTCCCACCAATGAACTGAAAATTTCGCTGAAGAAGCAAAGGTATGATGATTGTTATGCAACTCTTCACCACCAATCCAAAATCCCCAAGGAAAAATATTCGTAGAAGCATCAGGGCATTCGAAATTACGATAACCTAAAGCATGGCCTATACCATTAATCACGCCTGCAGCATGCACCGGAATCCACATCATCTGAATCGCCCAGATGGTAATACCAGGAATACCAAATAAAAGTACATCAATCAAAAACATCAGCATAATACCCTTGGCAGAGTATCGCTTATAAACATTACGCTCAACCCAGTCATCTGGCGTACCATGAGAATATTTTTCAACCATTTCTTTGTTTTTTGACGCAGCTCGATAAAGCTCAGCACCCTGCAATAAGATTTTACGTAAACCTTCTATTTTAGGACTGTGCGGATCGCCTTCCACTTCCGTTGACGCATGATGTTTTCGATGAATAGCGACCCACTCTGACGTCACCATTCCGGTGGTCAACCACAACCAAAAACGAAAAAAATGACTCACAATAGGGTGCAAGTAGAGTGCTCGATGGCTCTGATTTCGATGAAGGTAGATGGTCACCCCTGCGATGGTAATTTGAGTCAAAATAATTGTGGCAATAACATAACCCCACAAGGATAAATTTAAAACACCGAAAAGCATGGCAAAACTCCTAATAAAAACGCCCGGATTATTGTAGCATAGCCAAAAGAAAATGTCATTGTACAACACGTGAGCATAAATTGCAGCAAACCCTATTCTGAGTAATAATCAAGAAACACGATGCCCAATTTTAATGAATAAGGAATACCATGAACAATGACGTGAAAATCCTAATCAATAGCTTCGTCCCCTTTGTGATGCTAGGTATTGCCGTTTCCTTAATTATTGGCCTCGTCATCATGTTTTCCTATGTCCTTGTATGGGGAATTTTTATTGGCGTTATATTATGGGCCGCTGCCAGCATTAAAGACTATTTTTTTCCAAATGCTATGGCGCCAAACAAAATGATTTTGCGTCGCCGAATTATTGAATACCGAAACGATACCAATGATGAAAAATAAGGCCAAGATTGGCTTTTTTTCTATGAACTAGCGCCTTATCTGGAGCTTTCTTACACTCTATGCATCCAAAGAAACCAACATTTTAGAGGCCTCACCGGCAACTTCACGCACCAAGCGTGGCACCAAATAACCCGGTAACAAACTTTGCAAGGCTCGATAAATAGCATCAATCTCAGGTTTTGGAATGTCAAAATGTGAAGTCCCTGTGACCTTATCTAGGACATGCAAATAATAAGGCAAAACCTGACAGTCAAACAAGCGCTCACTTAATTGCGCTAAACTAAGCGCATTATCATTAACGCCTCGTAACAAAACGGATTGATTAAGCAGCACGCACCCTGCTGATTTCATAGCATAACAAACGGCACGAACTTCCTCCGAAATTTCCTGACGATGATTACAATGTAAAACCATCACCTTGTTAAGCGGTACTGAGTGTAAAAAGCCTAAAAAAGCATCATCGATACGCTCCGGTAACACAATGGGGATACGGGTATGAAATCGCAAGGTTTTAACATGCTTCATGGTAAGCACGCCTGTCACAAAATCAGAAAGCATCCTATCCGTGGCCAAGAGCGGATCGCCCCCACTTAAAATAACCTCATGAATACTACTATCTTGACGAATATAATCAAAAATAGTTTGCCACCCCGCTCGACCAGGGTTGTTTTCTTCATAGGGGAAATGACGGCGAAAACAAAAACGGCAATTCACGGCACAAGCACCCACTAAGGTAATTAACACGCGGCCATGGTATTTATGCAGAAGCCCAGGAAGAGGATTTGCAATAGCTTCTTGAAGTGGATCTTTGAAAAAATCGGGCCGCTCCACTAACTCTTGCGCGCTCGCCAAGACCTGCAACAATAAAGGATCATCTGGATTACCATGCTCCATTCGCTGTGCAAAACCAAGGGGTACCCTGGTTTTAAATTGGCTTTGTGCTGCACTCGAGGCTAAACTTAACGGCAAACCTAAAAAGTCAAGTAGCACTTCGGATGAATCAAAGCCTTGGGCTAAAATTTTTTGCCATGTCACAAGGCATCTCGCATAAAATAATTAAAATTGTTAAACTGAGCAAAAATATCACGGTGAGTATACCGAAAATAAGTCAAGGTAACTAGTTGACCTTTTTAACCTTAATGTGGAGCAACAATGGCAGTCTATAGCACCAACGAATTCAAAAACGGCTTAAAAGTAATGGTCGATAATGCTCCTTGTAACATTGTTGATTGTGAATTTGTGAAGCCTGGCAAAGGACAAGCATTTACTCGTATCAAAATTCGTAATTTAAAAACAGGGCGCGTCGTCGAACGCACCTTCAAATCCGGCGATAGCCTTGTCGGTGCTGATGTCACCGATATTGAAATGCAGTACCTTTATAGTGACGGTGAACAGTGGCATTTTATGGTTCCAGACACCTTTGAACAATACGCACTGAACAAAGAAGTTCTTGCTGAAACAGTGCAATGGTTAAAAGAACAAGATATCTGCACTGCAACACTTTGGAACAGTGAACCCATTCAAATTACACCACCTACCTTTGTCTGCTTAAGCATTGTCGAAACAGACCCCGGTGTCCGTGGCGACACGTCAGGCGGCGGCGGAAAGCCGGCTGTTCTTGAAACAGGCGCGGTAGTGCGTGTTCCACTGTTTGTGCAAACCGGCGAATTAATCAAAGTCGATACACGGACAGGTGAGTATGTCTCACGAGTCAAAGAATAATGTCCGCGTTAGAGCATGCCATTCAAACGGCGCTAAAAACCGGTGGTAAAGACAAAGATGCTAATAAAGCGTATTTAGAGTTTATGAAAGCTAACTTTATTATTCCAACGCAAGGGCATCGAGAACCTGGGGCAGAAGTTGCCCCGGAAGTTCTCTTTTTACAAGAAGGTGAGCATGTTTTCTTACCGGTATTTACTACCATGAACTATTTATCTGTTTGGGCCAATGAAATTAGCGAGCAAATTAATGTGCTTCATTTAAGTGGCGTTGACTTACTCAAAGGTATTGGAGAGAACGTCACCGTATGCCTCAATATTGGCACCGATCATTACAAAGAATTTAACCCCGGCGAACTAGCAAGAATGCGCAGCATGGTGCTGAAATTATTTAAAAACTAAAACTCGCCTCTCCTATGCCTCATCATAACATTGGGGCAGTGACCACCGCTTTAACTACTACCGCGCCCACGAGTCGTTTGCTGCTTGCAAAAATAAGCGTTTTTTTGATCTACTTGATCTTTTTTGTTCCAAATCCTATGCTAATACCAAGTGATGAAAAAAATTTAACGGTGAGAGTCATGCTTAACCATAGAATAACTTCAGAAAATAATGACAGCTCAATGTCGGTAACTCTCCATGTCAATATGGAAGATTATTTTACAGCATGTCGTCATCTGTATGACGCGGAGGAAACCTTACGTCAAGACTATCAACAACATCACCTCGACTCCTCCGATCGTCATGCTCGTGAAAACTATCAGCAATTACAAAATGGCTTTGTGATAAAAAAACTTGATCCACAACTTCAAAGTCAATTTAAAGAAGCCTACGATGAGATTACAGCTAAAATAACTGAACACTCTTTTGACGGTTATGAGCTAATAATCAAGCAGGAGCTATCTAAACTATGTGACGCTACAAACCCTCTTGAACAATCCTTCGCTAAAAATTTACATGAAGTCGGAAGTAACGCACCCATGATTCAACTGTTTGACAATCATTTTAAAGAGTTATTAAAGAACACCATGGATACGATGATCCTACGGTCGATAAAAGGTGAATCCACCGAGACAATGCTAAAAATGCAAATTTCAATTTCTCGACCAATCAACGAAGAGAGTATTCATTTGGACATTAGCGATTATGCAGGCGGATTCCAAGAGGCGTACATTAGCAGTTTTAACAACGTGATTGACGCTGAAAAAAAGAAACGCTCCGACACATCGACAGAACGGCATCGAAGTGAAAAAGCACATGGAAATCCTTACCGAAAATATTGCTTTGGAGGAGAAGGTGCTGGAATGCTTGCATTCGCAAGAGAAACCGTTGCCATCAGTGAACACTCATTCATGACCATAGGAAATGTCCTTCATCACGATGGTTCAATTGGCGCAAAAATATCTCTTTATGCACCTCTTGTACAACCAACAAAAAGTTACATCGACAGAAAATACCGCTCAAGTGATAGTTCCATAGGATCATCCGCAACACCGCCACTAAGCACAACGTCATTCAAAACTTCATCACCCAAAAGTCCATTAGTCGCCACACCAACGTTTTTTAAGCCAATGCCATCGGACACAACAAAAACTACGCAGCAGCCTACGGGCCAGCACGAGAGCCGCAAGAAAAAATCAAAGCCAACATTGACATTAAATCTCAAACCACGAGAAGGGCCTAAATAAAAGGCTCTTCTGGGCTTAATACCGAGAAATCATCAATAGCTCTCGTTATGCAACGAGTTCAATGAGCTGATAGCCAATAATCGCCGAAACAGCAAGTGCGCCGCTTAATTCTAAACATCGCAATAAAAATAAATTGACTTTAGGCGAAAAGAAATGATCGTCGTTAACTGCTCCCGCCGTGATCACCAGGGGTTCTTCGGCGACTAACTTCGTTAGATCATATAAAGGCTCTTCACCATAAAAACCAGCCCACCAACCCTCAATCCAATGCCTTGCCTCAACACTGTTTCTATGAAAAGGATTTTCATTTTCACTCAATTCAGACTGAGCGCTAACATATCCATCAAGATAACATTCTTCAAGATTGGGGTGATTAATATTAAAATCTAAACGAATATCAGGTAACAACGTGCTTATGTCTTTCATGATAGCACCTTCAATTGAATGTTATTAAAACCATCATAGCCAAAACGCTTTTCGCCGCTTATACAACATCAAAATGCACGTGAATTAATTTAAGTGTAGATCTGTTTTTCGAAGAATGGTGGACAACTTGAAAATTTTACATTTTTTTGACAAAGATTGGTTTTTTAAGGTGCTAAACGCCGGGATCGCCACTGTCCCTGTTGTTTAAAATAATGGATGCGATCATGCAAACGATCATCACGTCCTTGCCAAAACTCTATTTCATCAGGAATCAGCAAATAACCTCCCCAATTTTCAGGACAATCAATTGATTGTTCAGCATGTTTAAGTGCTTCGTTCTCAACGAGCTTCAATAGCGATGCTCTATTAGCAATTTCCTGGCTTTGTGGTGAGGCAATCGCACTGATCTGACTGGCCTTAGGCCGACTTGCAAAATAAGCCTTTGATTGCGCCCTAGCAACTCGCTGAACACATCCACGCACCCTGACTTGCCGAACCACGGATGGCCAATAAAAATTTAAAGCAGCATGGGGATTATGATTTAACTGGCATGCCTTGCTGCTTTCATAATTAGTATAAAAAGCAAACCCTCCCTGTTCTACGCCTTTGAGCAATAAAACCCGTGAATCGGGAACTCCCTGCGCATCCACGGTTGAAAGCACCATCGCCGTCGGATCATGCTCAACACTAGATAACATCACCTCAAGCCACTCTTTAAATTGATCCAATGGATCCGCTTTCATGTCATCTTCACTCAACGTCTGTTCACCGTAATTTCTACGAAGATTAGATATCATTTTTCCGTCTTTCATAAACACTCTTCAAGATATGATTTCCGCCATCTCCACGAAGGCTTTAAATCGTTTTTGCACAGGGATTTATTTATTTTTACCTTGTAAAGCCCGAGCAACGCCCGCAGGAACAAATTGACTGACATTACCCTTTAATGCTGCAATTTCTTTCACTAAAGTCGAAGAAATAAACATGACGTCCTCCGAGGGAGGAAGAAACAATGTTTCAACTTCAGGAGACAATTTTCGATTCATTCCTGCCAATTGGAATTCGTATTCAAAATCGCTCACAGCCCGCAATCCACGCAAGATTATTTCGGCTTGTTGTTGATGAACGAAATCAATTAATAAGCAATCGAACCCTAAAATTTTAACCCCTGGCAACCCGCTTAATTCTTCTTCAAGCAAAGCAATCCGGGTGGCTAAATCAAAACAAGGCTCTTTCAAACGATTTGTTGCAACAGCAACAATCACTTCAGGAAAAATTTCAATGGCACGGTTAATAATATCCAAATGACCATTTGTCACGGGGTCAAAGGTGCCTGGATAAATTGCGCGTTGTTTCATAGCGCTCTTACATTATTTGAAAATAAAAGCAGTCTAGCGTATTGTTTACAAGAAAACCATAGCTCGTCGAAGAGACTCAAAGCGCAGCCCAATTCCAATCAACTCACTGAAATAAAGGAATACTTAATCATGTCGTGTCAACCCCAAAGATTTGCTGCAACCCTGATCTTTTTAATGCTATTAAGCGCTTGCGCATCAAAACCAACAGCAGATCATGCTCCGCTATCTCCTAAGACAAACTCAACACCTGCAGAAGATTTTGTGCTAAAACAACAAGCAAATACCCTTAGTCACTGGGAAACATCAGGAGCAATCGCTGCCCGTAACACTAAAAAAGGCTGGACAGCCACGTTCAATTGGGTACAAAGTGGTATTGATGAGTACCAAATTCGTTTGTTTGGTCCCTTAGGTGGAGGGACCGTTCTAATTGACCGTCACCATGGACTAACCACGTATCGTGATGGCTCAGACCTAAGTTCATCGGCGGATGCAAACACTTTATTAAAGCAAAAAACAGGTGTTGCATTACCTGTTGCTAATTTATATTACTGGACACGCGGACTCGCCGCTCCAGGCCCTCTTGACACGGTAACCTACGACGCTCTCCACCACATCAAATCATTTCATCAAGGAGGATATACTATTGACTACTTAAGCTTCATCAGTGTTCATGGCATTGACCTGCCCAAACAAATCAAGCTACAAGGCAAAGGGATCATGATCAAATTAATCATCAAACAATGGAAATTTTAATAGTTTGATGTTTTCAACGTTGACAAGGCTGTAATTTATCTGCAAAATACCGGGCAAATCGTTACAATAAAAATTGCGATTTAATATTCAAAACTTTTAATAGAGTTTTTGGGGTGTCGCCAAGCGGTAAGGCACAGGGTTTTGATCCCTGCATACCTAGGTTCGAATCCTAGCACCCCAGCCAATATCACTAATCTACGGATCATCAAGTAAATAGACGTCAAACGAATAAATAAAAATAGACATTAACCTGTACAAAAAATTAAAGGCTTTTTCACATGTCCACAATGATGATCTTTACAGGAAATGCGAATACGGATCTTTCTCTTAAAATTGCACAACATTTGCATATTCCTATCGGCAAAGCAACTGTTGGGACCTTCAGTGATGGAGAAACCGCGGTTGAAATCTTAGAAAACGTACGCGGACGCGACGTTTTCATCGTGCAGTCAACCTGCGCGCCTGCTAATAATAATCTCATGCAACTCATGATCATGGCGGATGCACTGCGTCGTGCTTCGGCCGCGCGCATCACAGCAGTGATTCCTTATTTTGGCTATGCAAGACAAGACAGGCGCGTTCGTTCTGCTCGTGTTGCTATTACTGCTAAAGTGGTTGCTGACATGCTCGCTTCCGTAGGAATATGTCGACTTTTGACGGTTGATCTTCATGCCGATCAAATCCAAGGTTTCTTCCATATGCCGGTAGATAATGTTTATTCTACCTCGATTCTTCTTCATGATATTAAACTGAAAAATTTACCCAATTTAATGGTGGTATCACCTGATGTAGGCGGCGTTGTGCGTGCCCGCGCCATGGCCAAATGCCTCAATGATGCTGAATTATCTATTATTGATAAACGTCGAATTGGCCCTAATAAGTCAGAGGTCATGCACATTATTGGAGAGCCTGCAAACCGGCATTGTCTCATCATTGATGACATTGTGGATACCGCCGGTACACTGTGCACTGCGGCAGAAGCGCTTAAGAAGAATGGAGCAGCCAGTGTTCGCGCCTACATTACCCACCCGGTTCTTTCAGGCCCTGCCGTTGAAAACATTGCGAAATCTTCTCTCGATGAGATTGTTGTTACCGATACAATTCCTTTGTCGGAAAAAGCTCGTGAATGTAAAAAGATCAGGGTTGTCAGCCTTGCTGATATGCTTGCAAAAGCTATCAAACGAGTCAATGATGAAGAGTCAATTAGCTCGATGTTTGAAGATAAAATGAGGTAGCTTACTCACCACCCTCCACAAAATACATCTTCTGAGGTTGACGACGGATTTACATTGATATTCGTCGTCACATCACTTTCATAGACTATAAAATCCCAAGGTGCTTCCAGGGTTTACAGCCAAGTACAATGTGCATATGTTGGTCTATTATGAAGTTCATGCAACTTATATTGAAGCTGCTCGACGTGAAAAAAGGTTCAACAGTAACTCCCCAGCTACGTCATCCTGAGCGCGTTTTTTTGCGCGAAGGATCTCCC
>JAOAUB010000050.1 GCA_030157805.1 Legionellaceae bacterium | reverse complement strand
ACGCTCTTGCCCTGTTTTATGGTCTTTTTATTGAGTGCGTTTCATCCTCGCTTTATACCTTTTTAATGATGTCTTGTCGTAAAAATCGTGAAGGTGATATCGCTTGCAAAAGTGTTTTCGGAATTAGGCCTGGCTCCTGATTAAGGTGTGATGCCAACCACTCACAACACAAAGGAATGCTCGTTAATCCACGTGAACCAAAGCCTGTGCAAAGATATAAGCCCGGATAATGATCTGCTAACGTCGGAATGAATCGGCGGCTATCCTTAACTAAGGCACCGTAATGACGCCGAAAACTATCAGGAATTGCCACAGGACCCACTAACGGTAAATAATCGGGGGTTGCGGCACGCACCCCACCCCATGATGCCACTGCTTCCGGGGGGAAATCCCAATCAATTGGCAGCTGTTGCAGACGCGCTACATTGAGTTGATCATCACTATTTTTACACACATCATCCCGAAGCTCCGAGGGATCTCCCAAATACTGATGAAAAGTCGCTCCTAATGCATGCCTATTTTGCTTGGCTGGCAATAAATGAGCGTTGCCACACAAGGGTATTTTTAACAAGTCACTTTGCTGATTGGCTTTAATATAAGTCATCTGTCCGGCCACCTGTTTAATCGGCAGCCAGTCAGTTTCTTTAAATTGATTCGCACAATAACCGTTCGCTATGACTACAATTTCCGCCTGATCACCACCCACATCCCATAAACCATGATGATGAATCAATTGCAGAGCTGCCGTATTCGTTTTTACGGTAATTAACGGGTGATTAATTAAATACTCGCACATCGATGGGCTATTGATCCATCCTGAATCCGGAATAAAAAGCCCTCCTTCTTGCAAACTTAATCCTGCTAAATCAGAAGCCTCCGTCTTACCAACTAAGCGGCCTAATTCGGGATAAGCCTCTAACCAAGAACGTAAATGACGTTGTGAGGTAAGTTCACGTTGATTGGAGGCGAATTGTAAAATGCCATTAAGCTCACCCTCAATTCCTCGATCAAGCAAAGGACGATAAAACCTAACTGCATACAAAAATGCCATTAACATCAATTCCGTTAATGGCGATCGAAATGCTGAAAACTGCGGGTATAAAACGGCGCCGTGATTGCCTGATGCTCCTAAACCTACTTGGTTTTTTTCTTCAAGGACCGTGACCTTCCAGCCGCGTTTAGCCAACGAATAGGCCGTAAAGCATCCCGCTAAACCACCACCTAGAACTGTTGCACGTTTTTCAACGCTTAGCTGACGACGTGGCGCCACATGCCAAGGTGTGGATCGATAAGCGCAATAACGCCC
Organism: Legionellaceae bacterium; assembly: GCA_030157805.1. Classification (GTDB taxonomy): domain Bacteria; phylum Pseudomonadota; class Gammaproteobacteria; order Legionellales; family Legionellaceae; genus JAOAUB01. The sequence goes on along the minus strand of JAOAUB010000050.1, from coordinate 7,033 downwards.
ATGATGTACATCGACGACTGCTTTAAACTCGGCGGTCAGACCATGTGTCTTTTTAGCAAATTCTGCAGCACGTCCAACAACAAATCCATGCTTAGTTAATCGCTCTTTAAGAAGCCTGGCAGCTGAACATGTCGAGGCTGTTGTCCCCTTTGTCGATAATAACCCCATGATTTCAAAAAATTCGTCAGGCCACATCGTTTCGTTTTTAACCGGCGCAAAGCCATCTAAAAACCATGCATCCACTGAAAAGTCACGTAAATCTCGTTCAAGCGTTTTGTCACCACTCACCAACAACTGCGTATAGCATTGACTAACATCGCCTAACATCAAAATAAGATTAACTCGGCCATTTTGAAAAGAACGTGGATGAAATCCAGGCGTTAGAATAGGATAATTTGCCATTAATTGTGCAGCTAATGAATCCAACTGTGGCCATGCAGCAAGGCTGCGCTTTAAGTCCTGTAAGGATAAAGGCAGTTTTTCGCAACTGTAATAATAAAGCGTTGCCGTGGGTGGCGCAAACTGCGGCCAAAAGTACCAAGTAATTAAAAAATTAAGCCCCGTACCGAATCCTGTTTCAGCAATAACAAAACACGCTTTGTTTTGATGTTGTAGCTGCTCCCAGCGTTGAGGTAATCGGTTACCATGAATAAAAACATGTTCTTTTTTTAGACAGCCATCGTCGACTGAAAAATAAATGTCATCGAAATTTTCTGAGTAAGGCTGATTGTTGCGCCAAACTAAATCAGCCTTATGAATTATCTCAAAAGAAATACTCACTCAGCCACAGCAAGTAATTGTCCATCCAATGGACTGGTGACCCTACCCGGTGCTTGGTCGTCACGAATCCATCGTTTCAATAAAGGAACTAAAAGAATTAACACAAACCCGGTTATTATCGCAAGGCATCCTAAACGTAAAAAAACGTAACTGTATCCTGGATTAGTGACTAAAGGATCAATCCCCTGAACGCCTTCCGTCATCCAATTTGAACAATAGCTGGCCAATGTCGCACCCACCCCACTGGCCAACATCCACATTCCCATCATGATACCCTGAAGCGATCGCGGTACTAAGGCTCCAACCATGGCATAACCAATAGGAGAGATTAATAGTTCACCTATACTTTGTAAGATAAAACAGGCTATCACCCAGTGGGGTGCAACTAATCCCTGCAGATCAGCTTGTGCAATCCCGACGGGCAACAGCACGAAAGCCACACCAATGCATAACAACGCCAAAGAAAACTGCGCAGGAACATTGACATCAACACCACGTCGACGCAAGCGATTAAGAATGAAACTCATGGAAGGGCCGCCAATGACAACACATAAGGTATTAATATTTTGAAACCATTGTGGTGGAATCGTCACAAAAAACCAATGCCGTTGAACATTGTGATCAATAAAATGAGTTAATCCCATCGGCGCAGTTTGAAATAACATCCAGAACAAGGTTCCCATCACCATCAAAACAATAAACGCCTGTAACTTCATCCTGGCTTGCCAATTTTTTTGTTGTATCGACAGTCCATAAGTAACCAGCAACATCATGCCGCCAATCACCAAAATTAATTGATTCGACAAATCAGCAAAATGCAGAAATTGACTTAAAATAAAAGGCAACACCACAATAAACAACACACCGATCATAAAAAATTGTCGCTGTGTTTTCACCTGCAAACGGGTGTAATGGGTTTCTTTATCAGCTAGCACGGGTAAAAAATAAAGACAAATCAGAAGCGCGATTAAATTGCCCATGCTACTAAACTCAAATAAACGCGCATAATTGTGTACCAATTGAAAATAACCACTCAAACTAAATCCAATAAAAAAACCAAGATTCATACCCGCATAGTTATACAAAAATGCCGTTTCACGACGATGATCATCTGGTGAAAAACGTTGTGTTAACATGCAGTTAATACAAGTCACATTCAATCCAGAGCCAGTCAGAAAAGCACCAAGACCTAGATATAAATAATCCAACTGCTGCGTTGCAAGCAATAGACAACCCACAATTTGAGCCACCATCCCTAAGCAAAATAAAGCGCGGTACGAAAAAATACGCCCACCCCAATACCCGCCTAACAAATGCAAGGCAAAATTAAAAGCAACAAAAACCCCTGTAATACTATTAGCCACCTTCACAGGTAGGCCTAATTCATTGGTGATATACAAAACAAGGGTTGAATAAAGAACGCTAAAACTTAAGGTCGAAAATATCTGAATAAAAAAAAGCGGGACAATCCCTGAAGGTAAATTTTTCCAAGCTGCTTGACTGCTATTTTTTGTCGACATGGTGGCCTACCTTATTGCAAACTTTCCACGCTTCGAGCCATTCTAAAAAAGAAGCGCGCTAACAATGGTGAAGTTTAAATAATTTTTATTAGGAGGGGGGATAAAATATGACATGGCAATTGCTAGATGACAAGCAAGCTACGACATTTTTTACGAATTAAAATAATCACCCTGCCCCCAACGAACGCCCTTATCTTGTAATACTTGCCACTCTTTCTCGCTTTGAACGCCAGATGCAATAATCTGAAGGCCTAAAATTTCCGCCAACTCATGAAAATAATAAATAATAAACTCTTTATCATCATCGATGTCATGACTTAAACTGCTGTGCAATTTTAAATAATGAAGTGGTAATTCATTGAGATAATTCATGGTTGAAAAGTGAATACCCGCATTTTTGACTCCTAGCTTCATTCCTAAATGATGTAATTCCTTGTAAAAATCAATAAGGCGGGCAATGTGCTCAAACACAAAGCACTCGTCCACTTCAAACCTCAAGCACCTCAAATATTCTGGGGTTAATGCTTTAAGTTGAAGCAAGCAATGTTCTAAAAGATGCTCATTTGACAAAATAGTGTCAGATAAAGTGAACGCAATAGCTTGCATGCCGACCAACTTCTTTTCACAAATCTCACTTAAAACAAAAAAATCAAGTTGCTGAGCCAGGCCTTCTCTTCGGGCCATTGGCATAAAATAACTACTCTGAATCAGTTCTTCATTCATCGAGACTTTTGGCGAAATTTCGTGATGAAGAATGACATGGCCATTACTGATGGGGTGAGCGCTTAAATACTCTAACTGATGATCAAGAACTGTTTTAAGCTCCTGCACTGACATACTAACTTGACGATGTGATGATAAATGAGAGCTCAAAGCAAGGTTGTAAGATTCATTTTTTGCTTTCAACAACGTTTGATCAAGCTCACTCATCAATAACGATTTTTCATGATAATCTTGGTAAGAGACAACGGCAAGCAATACCGGGCAACCCGTTCGCTTTGACATGAATTGTTGTATTTTTTGACTAAACTCGTCACACTGCTTAATGAGTAATTGTTCATCATTTTCTTTAATAATCAGTGCAAATCGACCTGGCTCAATCTGCGCAATCACCAAATCAGGATAATGCCGCCAAAAATTAAAACACAGATTAGCCGTCTCCTTAATCAACTCCAACGACCGCAATTCACCACATTGCTCTTTAAACTCAGCCAATTGTTCAATAGCAACACCAACAATAAATCCAGGAATAAATTTTTCATCACGATAAAGCAAACCGGATAATTGATAAGTGAAATATTGACTATTGCCAAAACCAGTTAATTTGTCCTGAAAGAGCTGGCGACGCAATAACTCCATATGCTGCACTTGATTTTTAAAATTATTTTTTAACTCCGTGACCGAGTGATTCATCGCCAAAGCCAGTTTTTTAAACTCTTCAGTTGAGGGCAGCTTTGTTTCCATTAAAAATTGTCTACGACCAAGCGCTATCACTTGTTGAGTCATTCGGCTCAACGGCGTACCCAACCACCCGGTCAAACAATAGATGGAAATTAAAGAAACGATTAACCAAAAGAAATAACAGTAAAATAAAACAAGAAAAGTCCCCCACAATGCCTCATAAGAGCCAGTAGGATCAGCACTGACAAGCAACCTGCCTACAGGCTTTTGGTCGTACATGATAGGAATCGACTGCAATAGCGTAGGCCAACGAATCAACGCAACAAACCAATCCGGTGCATAGTGTCTTGGCGCTGCTTTATTTTGTGACACCACTAATTCGTTATGACTTCCACGAACTTGCAGTAAATACAAAACACCTTGATCGAAGATCTGATTCATCATCGACTCAATCAATTGAACGTTGCTTTCACTCAGTGGTTTTGCCAGCATCACACCCAATGAAACTTCGATATTTCGGGCAGAACAATCCAACTGCAATCGATAATATTGACGTTGAATACAAAAGGTCGTGATTGCCACGCTTAAAAAAATCAACAGCAACCCACCCATCATCCAACAGCTTAATTTTTTATTTAATGTCATTGGTGCTAATCTTCCTTGATTGCAACTGTTCACTCACCGCACAAAGGTCATTCCGAGCATTGACTCTTGATGAATGGCATGCCTCAAATTTAGTATAAGGATCTCTCTTCGAATAATCCACCCCGAAAACGGGGGCAATGATTATTTTTTGTGTTGTCCCCGTTAATAAGGCGGCCATCGCCAAATAAATTTGTACGTCAATGTTCCCGGTTCCCGTCGCCAGCTTCCCCACGGAACGACCCGGCTTAAGATGCTGCAATACTCCTGCTAAAATCTCTTGTTGAGATGAACGCTCTGCCTATAAAAATTTTTTATATCAAACCATTTTTTATTCGGTATACTCTTTAGATTCTTCTGGGAACTTCAATTAATTAGACTCAATGGAACTACCTAAGCTCACCGTTATTCAGTTAAACCGCCAAATCCGTCTTTTTTTAGAACAAGATATTGGCGAAATTAGCGTGATTGGCGAATTATCTAATGTTTCTAAACCTGCATCAGGTCATATTTATTTCACATTAAAAGATGATCTGGCTCAATTAAAGTGTGCCTTTTTTCGCAATTATCATCGACCTCCCCAACAGCCCTTTGCCGATGGTCAACAAGTCATTGCTAGAGGCTTAGTCAGTCTTTATGAAGCTCGTGGTGAATACCAACTCATCGTCCATGAATTAACACCCTACGGTTTAGGTGAGCTTTATCGCCAATTTGAATTGCTCAAAGACAAGCTGGAAAAACTTGGTTTATTTGCCAAAAGCCGTAAACGATCACTGCCCCGCTACCCACAACGCATTGCCGTGATCACCTCAAAAACAGGTGCTGCCCTCCACGATATTTTAATTACTTTAGCGCGGCGCTACCCTTTAGTCGAAGTCGATGTTTACGCCAGTGAAGTTCAGGGAAAAAATGCAGCATCACAGTTAATTCACCGATTAAAGCAAGTCAATCATCAAGAGCGAGCATGTGATTTAATTATTTTAGCCCGCGGTGGCGGTAGCCTCGAAGATTTATGGTCCTTTAACGACGAACAACTCGCCTATGCCATTTACAATAGCCGAATTCCCGTCATCACCGGCATTGGTCACGAATCCGATGTCACGATGGCTGATTTTGTTTCCGATTTACGCGCAGCAACGCCAACCGCCGCCGCAGAAGCAGCAACCCCAAGTCAGGACGAATTATATCAAATCATTGATTCGTACAGCACCCGTATCACCAACGCCATCCAACGTATTCTCGCGCAGCACAACATGGCGATGACTCATCTTCGAAGTCAACTCAGTTATCCAACTCGTTTAATTCAGCACCATGCCCAAAAGTTAGACTTTTTACAACGTCAACTACAACGTCATCCGATTCAACGATTGCACCATTTCCAACACCGCTTGGATATCGCGCTAAGCAATATCAAAGCACACAACCCCAAAATTATTGTTGAACGCGCGAGCACCCAATTACAAAGCCTAGAGGCCAAGCTTGTGAGTTCCATGCAGAACACCACGTATCTCCTTAAAGAAACTTTTTCGACCTACCTCACAACGCTCAATGCAGTAAGTCCTCTTGCAACACTAAACCGCGGCTATGCCATTGCCACTCACAATCATCAAGTTCTGCACGACAGTCACGACATCCATTGCGGCGATAGCGTCAATGTCCAATTAAGTCGGGGCATGCTAGTCTGTGAAGTCATTAGTTGTAGTGGCTCAAACTTGATCCAATGAATCACGCAAGGAGCTTTCACTGATGCTTAATGAAATAAATGACAGTCTAGCGCTAATTATTAATCAAACTCAGGCTCATTGGATTGTTTTAACTAAAATTATTGCCCTGCCTTGGATAATCTATGTCTTAAACTTGTTTTTAAAGCATCGCTTGCTGTACCTTGGCATTATTCCACGACGACTCTTTGGTCTACCAGGCATTCTCTTCGCCCCCTTGTTGCATGCGAATTTCAATCATTTATTTTTTAATACCATCCCTCTATTGGTACTCAGTGATTTTATACTCATCCATGGCCTAAACTACTTCTTCATCGTAACCTTGTATATCACGTGCTTCAGTGGTTTCTTAATTTGGTGCTTTGCTAAACCAGGAATTCACATCGGTGCCAGCGCCTTAATTACCGGATACTGGGGGCTGCTCATTAGCGACATTTACGCCCAAGGCACCTTAATCGCCTTCATTCTCGGTGGGTTAAGTCTTTACTATTTTGCCGGGATCATTTCAGGATTATTTCCTAGTCAAAAAGGAATTTCATGGGAAGGGCATGTCTTTGGTCTCATTGCCGGCTTGTCCGTGAGTTATGTTGTACCGTTGTAAAAGACTCTCCACGAACCAATTAAAAAGAAACCGCTTAAATCATGTTGAGCCAATAAAGAGCTGGCTGAACAACGACAAATGACGCAGCTCAGAACATTCAAATTCAATCAACAACACGTTTTACCCGAACATCAAGGACACTATCCCGTTGACGCAAACACAACATCACACTCTAACGAACTGACGTACGCAAGGTTTGTTAAGGAATCAAGAAGAACAAAGCCTCACCGATCTTATCGATCAACGTCAACAATCCATCCCATTTAAAACACTTGCCAGGCGCGTATTTCTAAAACAAAGATGTCAAAAATGACGGTGGTGTAACATTTCTTCTGTAAAATTAAATTGGCTTAATTAGGTAGGTGGCC
>JAOAUB010000049.1 GCA_030157805.1 Legionellaceae bacterium | reverse complement strand
GTTTGTTTCTATGCTATTATCTCTAGTATGACTAGAAATAATGAATCAAAATTAAACCATTTTATGGTTACAGCACCCTCCGGCGTAGTGCTAACTGGCGCATGGCTTGAAGAACAAGGCGTATCTTCGAAGCTAGCGTGGTGGTATGTCCATTCAGGGCTACTAGAAAAACTTGGAACCAATGCCTACAAGAAAGCAGGTGATGACATCACTTGGGTAGGTGCAATCAATGCAGTACAAACGCAATTAGCTGCTACTATACACGTAGGAGGCAAAACTGCCTTACATTTACTGGGGCTAGGACATTTTCTACCTATGCAAGGCATACAACAGATTATGCTATTTGCACCTACAACCACCAAAATACCAAAATGGTTATTAGCCAATGCGTGGGACGCAGAGTTTGAGATATACAAATCATCATTATTTTCTGATGAGCAAGGTTTGGTAGAACGCCCTATCAATGGGGTAAATTTAAAAATCTCAAGCCCTGAAAGAGCTGCACTGGAATTACTTTATTTATACCCTCAGCATCAATCGTTAAATGAAATAACCCATTTAATAGAAAACCTAACGCAATTGAGACCTAAAGTCCTTCAAGCATTACTCGAAGATTGTCACTCAATCAAAGTAAAGCGACTTTTTTTGCATTTGAGTGAGCAATTTAATCATCCTTGGCTTTCCAGTTTGGATATAACAAAAATAGACTTGGGAACAGGTAAACGGGTATTAGGTAACGGGGGAAAATACTTCCCTAAATATAAATTGTCTTTGCCTGAAATAAAGGAGTAGTGCTTTGAGTTTTCAAGAAGTTTATAAAAATCAGGTATCGCTTTTACTGGAAGTTTTACCCGTACTGAATGAATTTAAATGTTTTGCGTTAAAAGGCGGTACAGCAATCAATTTGTTTGTCCATGATATGCCAAGGTTAAGTGTCGATATTGATCTGACCTATCTACCTGTTGAAAGCCGCGATGTTTTTCTCCTAAATATTGAGACTGAACTGTTAAAAATGAAACAGGTGATTGAGCGATTAGGTCTGACAGTCAAAAACGTACCCATGAAAAATGGCGCCATATCCAAACTTCAGGTTCATACAAATCACTCCATGATTAAAATTGAACCCAATTTTGTCTTGAGAGGCTCTGTATTTCCGTGCGAAGAAAAAGAATTATGCGACAAAGCCCAAGATGAATTTTTGAAATTTATGCGCGTTAGAACTTTATCCATTGCTGATTTATACGGTGGTAAAATATGTGCAGCCTTAGACAGGTATCACCCCCGTGATCTATTTGATATAAAGCTCTTGTTAGAAAATCAGGGACTAACCGAAGCCGTTCGGCAGGCATTTATAGTTTATCTTGCCAGTGGTCCAAGACCGATGCATGAACTGCTTGATCCAAGAATAAGTGATGCATCGCAACACGAGTTTGAACATACATTTAAAAATGAATTTGCTGGCATGACTACTATTTCTGTTGCACATGAAGAGCTCAAAGATATTAGAGCGCGGTTACCCCACCTATTGCTGGATTCTTTTACCGAAAATGAACGAATGTTTTTAGTGCATTTAAAATCAGGCATGCCGAATTGGTCATTATTACCAATAGATAATATTGAGCACCTCCCTGGTGTCCAATGGAAACTGCAAAATATTAACAAAATTCCTGATGATAAAAAGAACGAGCAACTCAACAAACTAAAACGTGTTTTAAACGTCTAAAAAGTAAT
>JAOAUB010000048.1 GCA_030157805.1 Legionellaceae bacterium | reverse complement strand
AGATCCTTCGCGCAAAAAGACGCGCTCAGGATGACGTAGCTGGGGAGTTACAACAGATTTATGATTTATTTGTCGGGAATGCGAGTGAAAATGATAAATTCAACTTGAAACCGACCGTTTTTGTTTGATTTTAGCTAAAAAGAGACCGATTAGCGGACAACCCAGCATTGATCACTTTTTTGCCGATCAATTTAGGTCCAATCACCCCCTCCCTTTTTACCGAATTATTTAGTATAGTGTCCAACCTATTCTTGCGACAGGTTTAAACCAACATGACAACATCCCTCTCTTCCAATGCCTATTTAGCAGCTGACATCATTAAGCAGCGAGCACCCAACCACAAACCATTAATAGGTATCGTTCTTGGCTCCGGGTTAGGCAGTTTGGCCGATCAATTGGATAATCCCATTAAAATAACTTACGACGATTTACCTGGTTTTCCTAAAACAACAGTACAAGGCCATGGAAATCATCTGATTTTAGGTTCCCTTCAAGGGGTGCAGGTTGCCTGTTTGCAAGGTCGTGCACACGCCTATGAAGGTATTGATCATGACGTCATTAAAACCTATGTACGCACTTTAAAATTAATAGGCTGTGATTATTTTTTCGCAACGAACGCAGCTGGATCCTTGCGTGAGGATGTTGGTCCCGGGGAACTTATGTTGATTACCGATCACATCAATCTGCAACCCGGCAATCCCCTCGTTGGACCCAACGACGAACAATTTGGTGCACGCTTTTATCCTTTAGATGAGGCTTATAACCCCGCTATGCGTCAAAAGCTATTGCAAATTGCCTTGCAGGAAAATATTAACTTAAATCAAGGCGTCTATATTTCTGTGTTAGGCCCTAATTATGAAACAGCGGCCGAAATAAAAGCCTTTCGAATTTGGGGAGCTGATGCCGTAGGCATGTCAACCGTACCGGAAGTCTTAGTGGCCAATCATTGTGGGATGAAAGTGGCCGTCATTTCAATTATTACGAATTATGCAACAGGTCTTGCATCAACCAGCCACAGCCACGAAGCCGTGGTCATGATGGCATCTGTCGCTGCCAAAAAATTAAATCATTTAATCCATTGTTTTGTTAGCGAACTATGAACATTGAAAAAGATTTCTTAAGGGTCATGAGCGAACTCAATCATGACCCGCTTGCGTCGCAGCCCATGGCTGAAACGGTAATTTCTGTTATCGATCTCACTTTATTAGAAAAAAATGCCTCTGAAATGGCCTTGCAAAATCTACAATCTAAAATAAACATCTATCCTGTTGCTGCCGTTTGCGTCTATCCCAAGCACTTAAAAATGCTGCAGATCCCGTTAACTATTAAGAAAACCTCTGTGGTCAATTTCCCAGAAGGCCGGCAGTCCAGTCTAAGCGTGTGTCAGGATATTGACGATTTAATTCAAAACGACGACATCGACGAAATCGATTATGTTTTTCCTCAAGGATATGACCCCAATGAAGAGCCTGCAGCATTAAAACATTGCAAAACTGCTTATCAACAATGTGCACAGCATCAAATCACATTCAAAGTAATTCTTGAAACTGGCTCATTCGCCTCTGCTGACAAGATCTACTCGCTTAGTCAACAACTGATTGATCAGGGCTGCGATTTTTTGAAAACATCAACAGGCACAACACCCCTTGGTGCAACACCTCTGGCGGTCTTTGCCATCCTGCGAGCCATTCAAGATAGCGGTAACATCCAATGTGGATTAAAAGTTTCTGGAGGCATTAAGTTACCACAACAAGCCGGTTTTTATATTGCACTAGCGGAACATTGCCTCCATCAAAAAATTAATAAAGATTGGTTTCGAATTGGTGCTAGCAGCCTTTTGGATAAGTTGGAACGATGTTATTGAATAACACGAACGCATCTCGAAGGCCGTAAAGGATATTCTGATGATGAAACGGTGTTCGTTTCGGAGAATCCTTCACGGCGGTTACTGCTTGCGATATAACTCAAACCAACTCTTGCTCTCCTAGGCTATAGTTAGTTATTAATCCCATCTGCTTTTCCCTCAAGCTCTTCCCATCGAACATAAAATTGACGTAATGCAACTTCGTGTTGCGCCAATTGCTCCGTGGTTCGTTTAACTTGAGAAGCATCGCCTTGATAAAAGTCAACATGAGCCATTTCCACATGAATTGCTGCAATTTGTTTTTCAAGTTTTTCAATTTGTTTCGGTAAGACATTAAGTTCGCGCTGTTCAGCGCTCGTGAGTGTCACCCTTGCAACAGGTAAACAACGCGTTACTAAAGACGCCGCTTTTGCCTTAGGTGCTGCTTCCTGCTGTTGTTGTTTTTTAAAACGAAGGTAATCCTCATAACCACCCACAAATTCATTAAAACAACCGTCTCCTTCGTAGACCAACACACTATTAACAACTTGATTAATAAATTCTCGATCATGACTGATGAGCAACAAGGTGCCGGGGTAATCAATCAATAACGACTCCAGAAGTTCCAGCGTTTCAATATCAAGATCATTGGTAGGCTCATCCATCACTAGAAGATTCGCGGGACGCGCCAATAATTTAGCCAATAATAAACGATTTCGTTCACCACCCGACAACGAGCGGACGGGTTGATTAAATTGTTCAGGATAAAATAAAAAATCTCGCAAATAAGAAGCAACATGCTTATTTTGACCATTAATCGTGACAAAATCAGCACCGTCTGCCACATTAAACATCACACTTTTTTGCTCATCAAGCTGATGACGAAGTTGCTCAAAATAGGCAACCTGTAATCCAGTCCCTTGATGAATACTACCTGATTGAGGGGTCAGCTCACCCAATAACAAACGAATCAATGTCGTTTTTCCGCAACCGTTGGGACCGATAATTCCTAGTTTATCGCCACGCGACAACAACAAACTAAAATCACGAATTAACTGGCGCTGATTGACTTGATAATTGACTTTTTCTGCAGCAATCACCACTTTTCCTGAATAAGCCACATCCAATGATATCGTTCTCACTTTGCCAAGCTGCTCACGACGTTGTCGATACTCCTCCCGCAACGCTTTCAACCGACGAACCCGTCCCTCATTGCGAGTGCGTCGCGCCTTGACGCCCTGTCGTAACCAAGCTTCTTCTTCTTTTAATTCTTTATCGAATAAACTATTTTCTTTTTGTTCTGTCAGGCGGATGGCTTCACGCCGATCTAAATACGTTGGGTAATCACAAAGATGACTATGTAATTGGCCTCGATCAATCTCAACAATACGATTCGCCACTTGCGCTAAAAATTGCCGATCATGGGTGACCACCAATAAACTTCCAGGATAAGTCCTAAGCCATGACTCCAGCCATTCAATGGCCGTAATGTCTAAATGGTTCGTCGGCTCATCCAAGAGCAGCAAATCAGGCTCAGCTAACAAAGCAGCACCTAATAAAACACGACGTCGCATTCCACCAGAAAGGCTATTCATCAACGCATCACTGGGTAAATCGAGGCGACTCGCCATCGTTTCAATCTTTGGCAACAGATCCCAAGCATGCAAGGAATCAATTTGTTGTTGGCAATGCGCCATATTATCTAAATCAGCAGCATTCGCAAATTCACGATACTGCGCCAAAACAACACCTGCTGGGCCTAGGCTTTTAACCAAAAAATGATACACTGTTTCATCTTGACTCACCGGCACGTCTTGCGTTAATCCGGCCACGCGCAAACCATTTTGTTGATGAATTTGGCCTTTATCCGGTATCACTTGACCTTGCAAGAGCTTCAGTAAAGTTGATTTTCCTGCACCATTACGCCCGACAATGGCAATTCTATCTTTGGCTTCAATTTGAAAACTAACACCGTCTAATATACAGTTTTCAGCCAAATGTAAGGAAACATTATTTAACGACAAAATACTCATTGAAAAAACTCTCTAAGTTAAAACGAGACATTGCAAAGATTTCACGACAATCCCTGCTCTTTAGGCGCCAATAAGAAAGCAAGCCTAAGAAAAATAAAATAAGCAACACCCACTAATGCGCAGTACACACCAAACCTAAGATTATCGTGCGACTCATACAAACCATTGCCTAATTCAATTCCAACCGCAATAATGCACATCGTAAACATACTCATGATGGCCGAAGTTGTCCCCTTGCCTACCGGTGTTGAAAAAAGAATAAATCGATTTAACGGTGCAGCCGTCACTCCCAAACCAAAAAAATACACAATCAATCCAGGCATTAACCATATAAAATAATCATTAATCACGTAGGGTAAAATACACATGATCATAAGGCCCGTCACCGAAATCACGGAGCCTAGAACTGTGATTTTTTTAACCGTGCCACGATGGGTTAAACGTTGCAAAAGCCAGGTCCCCAAAATAAGCGCCCCAAAAACAGGAATTTGCCATAAAGCATACTGAATAATTGTGAGTTTAGCATCACTGACTAATATCACAGGCGCCAAACCAATCCAGACAAGACAAGGCACATTAAGTAGCCCCATAGCCGCGGAACTCAATATGAAAGGTGCATTAAATAATAGATTTTTATAATTGGTCATAATCACTCGCGGTGACAAGGACACGGACTTGATTTCTTGACCATCTCGCTTAATTTTCCCCACGGATTCGGGCATGAATTGCCATAAGCCCCAAAGAGCAATCAGCGACAGCGCCCCAATAATCACAAACAACGTCCGCCAATTAAAATAAACAATAAAAAAAGCACCGGCTAAAGGACCAATTAACGGCGCAATGGTCGATACATTGGCCATAATCGCAATAAGTCGTATCGCGTCCATTTCATCAAAAATTTCTTGCAACGTGGCATAACCGACAACACCAATAAAACATAAGCCCATGCCTTGAAAAAACCGCGCCAGAAGAAATTGATCAATTGAATTAGAGCAAGCGATAATTAACGTGCACACAAAGAAAAACACAGCACCAAACAACATGACGGGCCGACGACCGTACCGATCTGAAATCGGACCTAAAAAAAGCTGTAAACTAGCACCACCTAAAATATACGCCGTCAACGACGTGGCTACAGCGGATTCAGGCCCATGAAATGAATTCACCACAAGCAGCATGCCAGGCATAATCATATCATTAGCAATGTAGGTTAAAAATTCATACAGGACTAAAAAAGTAGCAAAAACCAAGGCCTGTCGATGCGTTATGTTAATTAAGGGTTGTGCCATGGTGGTTCTCTAAAAAATCACGGTCATTCGGTGAAATAACTTAATGAAAGTATAACTAATTGTCACGTGTTTCGATAGAAACCATAACAAATTGATTTAAAATAGTTCTTGCACATGTTAGGCTTGTGCTCCATCAACATTTAATCTTAACGTTCTCGACCTTCAACGAGGAGTAGCATGGTGGTACTTGTTTTGGACACGAAACACCGTGAGCTCAAAAAATAAGGACGACCATGACAAAACCACGAGAAGCGGATCGTCAACCCTAAAATTAAATGTTGACGAGGCACTAGCCCTATTATTTTTCACACGAGATGTATCAACATGAAACATTCTGCAAACAAAACACCCGAGCATACTGTCCCATCACCTGAAATTTCTTTTACTCATTTAAAATTACGCGAGGCCTTATTAAATAATTTAGCCTCACTCGGCTATGAACAAATGACGCCAATCCAAGCACAAAGCCTTCCGTTGATGCTGCAAGGCCATGATATCATTGCCCAAGCTAAAACAGGCAGTGGAAAAACGGCCGCTTTTGGTTTGTCCTTATTAAATAAATTAAATCCACCTCATTTTGCAACACAAGCCTTGATACTTTGTCCCACGCGCGAACTTGCCGAACAAGTCAGTCAGTCAATACGACGCCTAGCTCGTCTTATGCCCAACATTAAGGTCCTTAATTTGTCAGGCGGTATGCCCATGAGACCGCAGGTTGATTCGCTTCGGCACGGCGCTCATGTTGTTGTTGGAACGCCAGGTCGAATTCAAAAGCATTTAACAAAAGAGTCCTTAATTCTCAATAAACTACAAACGTTGATCTTAGACGAAGCTGATCGCATGCTGGATATGGGGTTTTTCGATGCCATTAAAGAGATTATCACTGTTTGTCCAAAACAGCGACAAACATTATTGTTTTCAGCAACATTTCCTGCTGAAATTAATCAACTTGCCAGCCAATTCATGCTCAAACCCAAACACGTGATCGTTAATGACCACCATTCAGAGCAAGACATTGAACAACACTTCTATGAAGTAGGCAATCAATCGCAAAAAATACCCTTATTAATCGCATTATTGTCACATTATAAGCCAGCATCAACCCTTGTTTTTTGTAACACCAAAGAAAAAACTAACCAGTTAGCGACTGAACTTCAGCGTACCGGCTTTAGTGCCATTGCTTTAAATGGCGACATGGAACAAATCGAGCGTGATGAAGCCATGATCCGTTTTGGCAATCAAAGTTGTTCCATTTTAGTCGCAACCGATGTAGCCGCTCGCGGTCTGGACATCAAGGAACTCCCCGCGGTCATCAATTTTGATTTAGCCTTTGAACAAGATGTTCACACCCATCGTATTGGTCGGACGGGACGTGCAGGTCACCAGGGGTTGGCTTTAAGCATCACAACACCCGCAGATGCCGAGCGTCTTTGCTTAATTGAAGCAAGCCTTAACCGAACCTTAAGTTGGCAAAATAGCAACGACGCCTTAACTCAAAAAATCACCCATCCCAAGGACTTACCCCATATGGTGACGTTATGCCTAAGCGCAGGACGTAAAGATAAAATTAGGCCGGGCGATATTTTGGGTGCCTTAACCAAAGATGCTGGAATACCTGCTGAAGCCATTGGAAAAATTGATATTGCCACACTGTATTCGTATGTGGCAATCCATCAAAACCAAACCGATAAAGCTTACCGCTATTTACAAAGCGGCAAACTCAAAGGCCGGCGAATTGCTGTCAAGAAATTATAAGCGCCTTTTCAGCGTGACTATCAACGGGTATCGTTTCGTTTAAACCTTTCTCGATGCCCGTCAACACCGGACCGATTAGACGCGTTCCTTCGGTTTCCTCCCGAGTTTCCTTGAGCTGGTTGATACGGGCGACCAGGGCTTCTACGGCTGCTTTGACTTGATTGACTCGCTAAAGGATCTCGACTTGCAGGCAGACAATGGTCTGGTTCAAAATCATCAATGACCACACGTTCCAATCGACGCTTGATTAACTTTTCGACGTCCTGCAATTGTTTATGCTCATCAGCACAAACCAAGGAAATCGCTTGACCACACGCCCCTGCTCGTCCTGTTCGACCAATTCGGTGCACATAATCCTCAGCGACTTGGGGCAAATCAAAATTAACCACCAAGGCCAATTGATCAATATCAATGCCTCGTGCGGCAATGTCCGTTGCAACAAGAATTTGTACTTTTCCTGCTTTAAAATCACTCAAAGCTTTGGTGCGCTGCGCTTGACTTTTATTACCGTGAATTGCCAACGATTTAATGTGATCCGCCGCCAATAATTTAACTAATTTATTAGCACCATGTTTGGTGCGCGAAAAAACTAAAGCCTGATGCCAATTGTTTTCACGAATTAAATAACTTAATAAAGATGCTTTACGAGCCTTATCAACGGGATGAATCAGTTGATTCACCTTTACCGCAGTCGTGTTGCGCGTTGCCACATCAATTTCAACTGGATTGTGCAAAAGACCTTTAGCCAATTGACGAATTTCATCCGAAAACGTGGCTGAAAAAAGCAAATTTTGACGTTGTTTCGGTAATTTGGTGAGAATTCGTTTAATGTCATGAATAAAACCCATGTCTAACATGCGATCGGCTTCATCCAAAACTAAAATTTTAATTTGATCAAAACGCACGGCATTTTGCTGAAACAAATCCAACAAACGCCCTGGTGTTGCCACCAGAATTTCAACCCCAGAACGCAAGGCCATCATTTGAGGGTTAATTTTCACGCCACCAAACACTACCGTGGAACGCAAGGACAGATACTTACCGTAGTGACAAATACTCTCTTGGATTTGCGCCGCCAACTCTCGAGTGGGCGTTAGAATCAAGGCCAAGGCATGATTACTGCTCGCGCGTGGTTGTTGCATTAGTCGATCAAGAATAGGCAGTACAAATCCTGCTGTTTTTCCAGTTCCTGTTTGCGCCGTGGCCACCAGATCGTTGCCTTGCAAGACGGCTGGAATTGCTTGCTGCTGGATGGGGGTCGGAGTTTCATAGCCTAGCTCCTGAACTGCACGTAACAAAGGCTCAATTAAACCTAATTGATTAAAATTCATCGTAGTTTCCTCAAAGTGATTACACAGCACATCTCACCATGAAGAAGCTCCCCACTATGATCGATAGCACATTAAAAAATAAACCGGGTGGTTAAAATAATTACAACCAGCGCTCATTATAGCACATAATTATTTATTCATTGACAGTTCAAGTCATTTAATTTTGATAAGCACCCATCCCAAGAAGCATACAACAAAAAAACTCAGACTTTTAATGCAGTTTAAAACCCTATTGCATGATGTTGTTAAAGTTTTTAATCAGAATAAATCTACGATTAA
>JAOAUB010000047.1 GCA_030157805.1 Legionellaceae bacterium | reverse complement strand
ATAAGCATTCAAGATGATTTTTTTAGGTTGGGTGGCAATTCGATTTTAGCTATACAGGTCGCGCTTCAACTTAGTAAAGCCTTTGCTATTCATCTGACGGTAGGGGATGTATTTAACAATAGTACGGTAGAGCAGCTGGCAAATTTTATTTCTATGGAAGAGCCGCAAATCATCATCCCCGAATGTAAAGAGGATAAACTTCCATTATCCTTTGCTCAAGAAAGGCTGTGGTTTATCGAGCAATACGAAGGCAGTACAAATGCTTATCATATTCCGATGCTGCTTGAATTAAAGGATACGACAGATGTCGGTGTTATGGAGCGCGCTTTAAAGTATGTGGTCGAGCGGCATCAGATATTAAGGACGGTTTTTAAACAGGACGAATACGGCATCTATTTTCAGCAAGTCCTTGACACTGCCTTAGACGTTTTCTATCACCCCGACCTTCTTCAAGAAGATTTTAAAGCGGTATTAAAACAAGAAGTTAATCGCGTTTTCAATCTTACAACGGATTATCCTATCCGTGTGACTGTTTATCGAGTTGCCAATAAAACGCATCTTTTAATCACTATTCACCACATTGCTTTTGATGGATGGTCGGTTGATATTTTTTTTAGAGAATTACATCAGGTTTACGAGACATTCCAATTAAAAAAAGCCCCTTTTCTTCCCGAGTTATCGATTCAATATAAAGATTTTGCCCATTGGCAACGAGTACATCTCTGTGGTGAGCGATTAGAAAAGCAACTTGATTTTTGGAAAGCGCAATTGCAAAGCATCGACGTATTAGCTTTTCCAACCGATTACCCCAGGCCACCTCAGATTGATTACCGTGGCCAAGAGGTTGTTTTTACGCTTGATAAAGTGACCTCAGAAAAGTTAAAAGCCTTAGCTAAAGCACAGGGCTACACGTTGTACACGGTTTTACTCAGTGGTTTTTATATTCTATTGCACAAATATACCGGTCAAAATGAATTGATTGTGGGTACGCCGATAGCCAATCGCCAATTTGCTCAATTAGAAAACCTCATTGGTTTTTTTGCCAATAGTTTGCCGATAGCTCATACCCTGGATATTGAACAAACAGCGCAGGTGCTATTGAAGGTAATACATCAGAAGTTGATATCGACTCAACTCCATCAAGATATTCCATTTGAAAAGATAGTTGAAGCTATGGCGGTTGAAAAAGATTCAAGCCGACATCCGATTTTTCAAATTATGTTTGGGGTGCAAGATTTTGGCATTGAGTCCTCACCTCACTTTAAAACAGTCAGCCTGGAAGAAAGTCATCAGGTTGCTAAATTTGATTTAATGCTGTTTTTATCCGATCAAGGCGAGACGATAAAGGGCGAGATTAATTATGCAATCTCGTTATTTAAACCGGAAACGATAGCTCGGTTTATTAAACATTATCAGCATATACTCCAACAATTAGTGGCGTCAGAAGATAAACGTATTCAGGATTATCAGCTGATAACGGCAGCAGAATACCAGCAAATTGTTTATGAGTGGAATAACACCGACGCGCCCTATAGTCGAGACAAAACCATTCATCAGTTGTTTGAGGAGCAAGTTGCAAGAACACCGGACAATATAGCAGTTGAATTTGAAGGCAATCAATTAACATACCAAGAATTAAATGAGCAATCCAATCAATTAGCACGTCATATTAGAGCCGTATATAAAGAAAACACACAGCAGGAATTAGCACCCGATACGTTAATTAGCTTATGTTTAGACCGAAGTCTGGAAATGATTATCGCTATTTTTGGAGTACTTAAGGCCGG
>JAOAUB010000046.1 GCA_030157805.1 Legionellaceae bacterium | reverse complement strand
GGTATTGATTCATTTCTTGCTGATTTAGGACGATGTTGTGCCTCGACATGAATAAAAATTGCTGTCATACTTCCCCGGCTATTTTTCGTCGCCATCAATCACTTAAAATGACGTGTTGGATGCGGTGTAAAAAGAGTAAATCGCGTTAAAAACAGGAAAATTTTGAACGTGATTTTAAGTCCAATCGATATAAATAAGGAAAATATAATGAAAACTAGATTACATGTTGGAATGTTGTCGGTATTAATGATTGGTTCTATTTCTGCTTATGCAGTAGGACATCAAGAGTCAGCCTTAAAGGTTGCGAGCCAATCGACTCAATCAATGGTGAATGTAAAACAACAAGCCATTGAAAAAATAGATCTTAATAAAGCGGATACCAGTGATTTAGCACATTCCGTCAAGGGGATCGGCGAAAAGCGAGCGGAAGCCATTATAAAGTATCGCCAAACGCACGGTGCTTTTAAATCAATCGCTGAGTTAGCGTATGTTCCTGGTTTGGGAAGCAACTTTGTTAAAAAGAATAATGCCGAATTAGAGCAGCGATTTAAGATTAATTAATTTAATAATGAGTGCGATATAAAACACTCAATAAGAGTTAAAATATATCTCTGTCGGTGTGTATTTTGCTATCGACAGAGAAACTCTTTTTGGATTCGTCGATTTTTTTTCCAAGATCAGGTAAATTACCAAGCAAGAAAAAAGAATGAGGTAATACTATTCATGTTTAGATTCGGATTTAAAAAAATAAGAGGAATTTTCTCTAATGATTTATCGATTGATTTAGGCACAGCAAACACGTTGATCTATGTTCGGGACAAAGGAATTGTGTTGAACGAGCCTTCAGTCGTTGCGCTCCGAAATGAATCAGGTCAAAAGCGCGTCGCAGCCGTTGGTCTTGAAGCTAAAAGAATGCTGGGGAGAACACCGGGTAATATTACAGCGATTCGTCCCATGAAAGATGGCGTGATTGCTGATTTTTACGTGACTGAAAAAATGTTACAGCATTTTATTCATAAGGTTCATGAAAACCGTTTTTTAAAGCCAAGTCCTCGAGTTTTAGTGTGCGTGCCCTGCGGCTCCACCCAGGTTGAACGACGGGCAATTCGTGAATCAGCAATGGGTGCTGGTGCTCGAGAAGTGTATTTGATTGAAGAGCCAATGTCCGCTGCACTCGGTGCTGGTATGCCTGTGGATGAAGCCAGTGGTTCGATGGTTGTCGATATCGGTGGCGGCACGACTGAGGTCGCGATTATCTCGCTAAGTGGCATTGTTTATCATCAATCCGTGCGCATTGGTGGTGATAAGTTTGACGAGGCCATTGTTTCTTATGTGCGTCGAAATTACGGAACTTTGATTGGTGAAACGACGGCAGAGCGTATAAAACATGAAATTGGTACGGCATTTCCTACGCGTGATATCTATGAAATTGAAGTGAGAGGGCGGAATCTTGCTGAAGGCGTTCCTCGTAGTTTTACATTGACCAGCTCTGAAATTCTCGAAGCATTGCAAGAACCGCTTTCAGGTATTGTTGGAGCAGTTAAGGCTGCATTAGAGCTTGCTCCGCCTGAATTGGCTGCAGATATTGCAGAGCGCGGTATGGTTATAACAGGTGGCGGTGCATTGCTTAAAAACATGGACACTCTTTTAATGGAAGAGACCGGTTTACCAGTGTTAATCGCTGACGATCCATTGACTTGTGTTGCACGAGGCGGTGGTAAAGCGCTTGAAATGATGGATTTACGCGGTGGTGATTTCCTCTCAACTGAATAATTCAACAAACTTACTTTTTTGTAAGAGCAAAGACAAAGCGAGCCGTTTTGTCTTTGCTGTGCTATTGTCTTTTTGTTGCATGACCCTTGACTATCATTACCATTCGCTTGGTTTTATTCGCAATGGTTTTTCTTTTTTTGCAGCGCCATTACAGTATGTTGTGGACTATCCTGTTCGTGTTATGACTTGGGTACAGTCTTTAGTGAGCGCAAAAAAAGCTTTGATTGATGAA
Organism: Legionellaceae bacterium; assembly: GCA_030157805.1. GTDB lineage: Bacteria > Pseudomonadota > Gammaproteobacteria > Legionellales > Legionellaceae > JAOAUB01. The sequence goes on along the minus strand of JAOAUB010000046.1, from coordinate 49,149 downwards.
AACATCAAATTGCATTATCGCCAAACGATACTTGAGGCTGAGATGCAAAAATTGATGGCAATCAAAGAAGAAAATTCTCAATTGAAACAACTTTTATTAACGTCCTCAAAAGAAAAAATGAATGCGATGGCGGCACAGATCTTGGCTGTCGATGCTACCAATTCTCGTCAGTTAGTCATTTTAGACAAAGGAAAGCGCGACGGTGCGTACGTTGGTCAACCGGTGCTCGATGCTAAAGGGGTGATGGGCCAAATTATTGACGTAGGTTATTTAACGAGCACCGTGTTGTTAATCTCCGATGCCAAAAGTGCGGTACCGGTCAGTAATAACCGCACGGGCGAGCATGCTATTTTAATTGGAAGCAATGATGCAGGCTTGCTGTCGCTCATTAATCTGCCACATACTGCATCTATTGCAAAAGGGGATTTGTTAGTGACTTCGGGACTTGGTCGTCTTTATCCAGAAGGATATCCTGTGGGCCGGGTGCAAAAAATAACTAATATTCCTGGTGAGGAATTTATCAAGGTGGACGTGAGGCCTGTTGCTTTACTTCATCGCAATCGTCTTGTTTTATTAATTTGGCCAGATAAAGATCATGCGCTGTTAACGAAGCAAATTGATGAGCGGATGGTCACGGTTGGAAAATTCACATGATTTCTCGTTTGTTGATAACCTTGTTAGTGGCATTGATTTTAACAATTGTGCCTTTGCCTGATAGTTTAGTTCAAGTTAGACCTCCGTGGGTCTTGTTAGTTGTGTTGTATGTGCAATTTTATTTGCCAAACTACTTTAATATTACTTTGGTATTTATCTTGGGGCTTATTCTTGATTCGCTGTTAGCGACCGTTATTGGTGAGCATGCTTTAAGTTTGTGTTTTGTGACTTGGTTTGCTAATAGCAAGGCTCGCCGATTCTCATTATTTCCTATTGCTCAACAAATGATGTTTATGGGAGTCTTTGTTCTGACTTATCAAGGGATCCTTTTTCTCATTGATTCTTTTCTTGGTGAACAGGCCAAGTTTGTGACCTTGGTGGGGGCTGGTTTGGTGGGTGTTTTGCTATGGCCTTGGTTACGTTTGCTGGGCGAGAATTTTTTATTAACAGTGCGGCATTCCCGCCCCAGGTAAGTGTTGGTGATGTGTAGGATCGTCATCCTTCATGAGAGATCAAATGTTTCCTTCAGTAATATCAATCATTTTTTGTAAGGCTTTTTTAGCGTTCGTTGTTACCCATTGTTGATCTTCTTGGTTGAGCCGTTGGCGGGTGCCAGTGAATTCATTCACGTTATCGCCGGGTTTTACTCGGTTGTAATTCATTGATTTTCCAAGACGTAGTAAATCAACCAGTGCGACCAAGTGTGGTGGATCATTACGTGACATGGTGGCACAACCGCAACCTACCCCTTTTTCTCCTTGTTTTTTGGGAGCTTCAGCAAGATTGACAACGGTAATTCCCAAAGGACGGCAATATTGTTTTAAATTTTCAACCATATGATTTTCAGTTGCAATGGCATAATGTTGGGTGCCCGCACGATCATGCACCACAAAATCCCAAATGAATGCGGTTGAGCCTGCTTGATGGGCCACACGAATCACTTCATTGCGACATTCTGGATGTGCGATCGTGGTATAGCCTTGATGATGCCAATAATCACACATGGAGGCTTGATAGTGAGCATGAACAGCGCATTCACTTGAAAATAAAATTAAATCAGCGCGATCAAACTGATCCCGTGTTTTTTTATCTTGTGCGGCTAAGGCGTATTGTGCGCCAGCAGTACCCCCCGGCCAATAGGCGAGCTTATCTAAGCCGAGCCAATAGGCCACGTTTTCACCCATATGTTGATCAGGAATAAATAATACTTTTTTCTTTTGTGCGAGTGCCCATTGAAAAATTTTTTTGACGTTTGAGCTTGTGCACACCGCACCGCCTTGTGCGCCGGTCATTGCTTTAACACGTCCTGAAGTGTTCATGTAACAAACAGGCAAGATATTTTCAGCGCCATAGCGTTCATTTAAATCCGTAAAGGCTGGCTCAACCATAAAATCCTTGGCAAGCATTTCCATGGTGCAGCCCGATTTAGGGTTGGTAATAAACACTTGTTGTTGATCGTGAGCAAGAATGCTAATGGATTCGGCCATAAAATGTACGGCAGATTCAATAATGACTGATTTTTGGGGATTATTGGCCGCCATCAGAGCGAGTTGGTACGAATCGCCAATTTGTCCACCAAATTGTTCAACTAAGCGGACAATGTCGCCGCCCATGTAGTAGTGAGCGAGCAGAAGTAATTGATCGCCAAAATGATCTTGGGCCTTGTCGAGATAAGGTTTCATCCACGCTAAAATTGTTGTTAATTTTCGATCGGGCAGCGCTTGATAAGATTCGGCGTAGGGAATAAATTCGTCTTGATACCAGTCAAGAGGGTAGTCACTCTGACAAATTTCCATATCATTGCGAAGGGTCATGAGAGTTTTTTCAGGTTGATACCTGGATGTTTTTTTGAACATAAGCTTTTCCTAAATAAACGGTGTTTGCGGTGTGGTTAAGCGCGCAATGCTTTCTTTCGCATTTGATTTTTTTTCAGGGTAATCTTCACGATAATGACCTCCACGTGATTCGCGCCGTGATAAGGCGGCGCTGACTATGAGTTCCGCATTCAGCACAATATTACGAAGCTCAATAAAATCACGTGTAATGGAGTGCTTCCAATAATATTCTTCAATGACTTTTTTGCGCCTTACGATGAGCTGTAGCAAATCTTGCAATCCTGCCTCGGTTCTGACAATTCCTGCGTAAGAGGTCATTTCACCGCGCAATCCTCGCCAATGGGCATTAATCTGGCTCGCACGGCGTGTGTTGACCTCGCCGGGCGAGCTCCAGTTAGGGATATGGTGATTTGTTTTAGACGGGGATGAAATGTCTTTTAAAGAGCAATGAGCGGCATTTTTTGCCATAACCACCCCCTCAAGGAGGGAGTTGCTGGCCAGGCGATTAGCGCCGTGTAAACCCGTGAATGCGGTTTCACCAAGGGCATAAAGACGAGACAGATCGGTGCGGCCGTCGATGTCGGTGAGTATTCCACCGCATTGATAATGCGCAGCAGGCACGACGGGGATCATGTCTTGGCTCATGTCGATGCCAATATGAAGTAGGGTGGTGTAAATTTGCGGAAAACGTTTTTTTAAAAAATCGCGAGATTTATGAGTGATATCTAAATGCACATAAGCCATTTGGCCGTGCTCTATTTCATTAAAAATAGCGCGCGCAACGATGTCACGTGTGGCAAGTTCCATTTGTTCAGGTGCGTAGGATGACATAAATCGACGCCCCGTTTCGGCATTTTTTAAAATGCCGCCTTCTCCACGGACAGCTTCAGAAATTAAAAAATTATTCGTTAGGTGATGGTGCAGTAGGGTTGGGTGAAATTGGTAAAATTCCATATTACCAACACGAGCACCCGCTCGATAGGCCATCGCTACGCCATCGCCAGTCGCAACCATGGGATTGGTGGTGTAACGATAGGTTTTCCCTGCGCCGCCGGTCGCTAAAATAACGCAATGAGCAGCAAACGTATGAATTTTATTTTTTTGGCAATCTAAGACGTAGGCGCCTAAAACTTCACCTTGAATGTCTGTGCGATGCGGGTGGTAATGGGTAATGAGGTTTACCGCAATGTGATGTTCATAAACATGAATGTTGTCGTGTTTTTTAGATGCTTGCGATAGCGCTTCGATGAGTGTTAACCCCGTTTGATCACCACAATTAAGAATGCGGCGATGAGTATGTCCGCCTTCTTGGGCAAGATGAAAGAGACCTGATTCATTACGGCTAAATTCCACGGCATACGAGCTCAGCTCGTTGATGGCTTCGGGCGCTTGGCGAATAATCATTTCAACGGCGGGTAAGTAACATAAACCATCGCCAGCCTGTAAGGTGTCTGCAATGTGAGTTTCGGGGGAGTCTTCGGGCGCAATTGCAGCCGCAATGCCACCCTGAGCATAGCGGCTGTTGCATTCATTCATTTCAGCTTTGCTGATTAAAGCGATTTTAGCTTTAGGTTGAAGTTTTAAGACTTGTAAACAATAGTATAGGCCAGCCAAACCTGATCCAATGACGAGGACATCGTATTGAAAAGAGGCGCCTTGTTGTGATGATGATTGCTCATCATGAACGAAGGTCTTCATGAAAATGCCTTAACTAGCTGGATCGCAAGGCCTGTGTAGTTTTCAGGGGTTAAATCAAGCAATTCTTTTTTACTGTCTTCGGGAATGGGAAGATTTTTGATGAAAAGTTGTAAATTGTCGCGATCAATGGTTCTGCCGCGCGTGAGAGTTTTAACTTGCTCGTAGGCGTCGTTGATTTGATAGCGGCGCATGACGGTTTGAATGGCTTCAGCAAGAACGCCCCAATTGGTTTCTAGATCTTCTTTTAATGCTTTTTTGTTGATTTGTAATTTATCATTTCCTTTAGCAATGGCTTGATAGGCAATCAGAGCGTAGGCAAATGCAGATCCTAAATTACGCAACACGGTGGAGTCTGATAAGTCGCGTTGCATTCTTGATTGGGTTAGTTTGTCGGCAAAATGCATGAATAGCGCATTGGCCATGCCTAAATTGCCTTCAGCATTTTCAAAGTCAATGGGGTTGACTTTGTGAGGCATTGTTGATGAACCCACTTCCTCTTCAACAGTTTTTTGAGTGAAGTAATTGAGAGAAATATAAGTCCAAATGTCTTGGCAATAATCCAGAAGAATATTATTGATGCGTACCATAATGTGGCAAACTTCAGCGATACCATCATGGGGTTCAATTTGAGTGGTGTAAGCGCTAAAGGACAATCCAAAAGAGCCCACAAAATTAGCGCAGTGTTTGCGCCAGTCAATGTCAGGGTAGGCGATAATATGAGCATTGTAATTGCCAACAGCACCATTAAATTTTGCGGGAATCAAAACTTCAGCGAGTTGTTGTTGAGGACGTTTTAGACGCGCGACAAAATTCACCATCTCTTTGCCAATCGTTGTTGGTGTAGCGGGTTGGCCGTGGGTGCGTGCTAACATGGGAACACTGCCATGTTTTTTGCCTAATAAGGTGATTGAGCCAATAATTTCAGCGAGCGTGGGTTGAATAACTTGCGCTAGAGCTTCTTTCATCATAAGTGCATAAGCTAAATTATTAATATCTTCCGACGTGCAAGCAAAGTGAATAAAGCCGATGTAATTTGTTAAATGGGGGTCTTTTTTTAATTGATCCCTTAAATAATATTCAATGGCTTTAACATCGTGATTCGTTTGTTTTTCAACCATTTTGACGTGTTCTGCGGATTGATCATCAAAACGCGTTAAAAGTGAATCTAGATAAGCTTTGCTATCGTCATTAAGCGTCGGCACTTCGCCAATGCTTGGGTTGGCTGCCAAGGATTCTAGCCAACGAATTTCAACCATGAGACGATAATAAATTAAGGCGTACTCACTGAAATAAGGTGTCAAAGCACGTGTTTTTTTTAAATATCGTCCATCAATGGGCGAAATAGCATTTAGAGAAGATAAGGTCATTGGGTGTTCACCAAGAAAGTAAATCGGTATAATCAATAAAAAAGAAGTATATGATAGTCAATGCGAGACAAGATGTGAATGAGGAAATCAAGAAAGATGAGTAATTCCCCTAGCGATTCACCTTTAAATAAGCGTTCAAACTATGTTGATACGTATGATAAGAGCTTGCTGTTTCCTATACCACGCAAGGGTAAACGGGACGAAATTGGAGTTACCGATCCCTTGCCTTTTTATGGTTATGATATTTGGACAGCTTACGAATTATCTTGGCTTAATGAGCAGGGAAAACCCGTTGTTGCTATAGGCGATATTTTTATTCCGTGTGAATCGGTTAATATCATTGAGTCGAAATCGTTGAAGCTTTATTTTAATTCATTTAATAACACGGTGTTTGATTCAAAAAATACAGTGGAGCGTCTTGTCACATTTGATTTAAGTGGGGCTGTGGAGGCGCCTGTTGAGGTCAAACTCTATTCTGTTGAGTATGGTCAAGGCCAAAATCTCCCAACACACCGTAGTCCAGGATTTTGTTTGGATGAATTAGATGTTGTGTGTACGGAATACACGATCAATGCCAATCTATTGCGCATCCATGATGAGCGAGTGACTGAAACCATGGTCTATAGTCATTTGTTAAAATCAAACTGCTTGGTCACGGGCCAGCCCGATTGGGGCAGTGTTTTTATTTCTTATTCGGGTCGTCATATTGATGAGGCTTCGTTGCTGCAATACTTGGTGTCTTTTCGTCATCATAATGAATTTCATGAGCAATGTGTTGAACGGATTTTTATGGACATCTCAGCACATTGTTGCCCTGAGAGCCTGACGGTATATGCACGTTATACGAGGCGTGGAGGTTTGGATATTAATCCTATCCGTTCCTCATTGCCTATGGATGACAAACCTAAAAATCAACCTTTACTTCGGCAGTAGGAACGGATCTTGATGAGGCACTAGTCTTTATCTTTTGTTTTTGTGGTTTTTGAATTCGATGTTTTTTCTTCTGTTTTGGTGGTTTCATCTGGACAGCAATGCTTTGCTTTATAGTCGGTGACAATTTCACTAACGCTTTTTTTGACGTCTTTAAATAGCTTAGTTGCTATGGTCGTCACGTCCTTGAAATCGGGCATCATTGATTTCATATCAGCCATGGTTTTCTCCTGTTAAAAATAAAAAATTGCTTATTTCAAGTATAGTACTAAATATTGATGATGTGATGAATTGCCGTGAAAATGTCAGGTACGGTCTTGTTGTGATGCTTGTAAGCGCATCATGCCCAAGGATGAAGCAACTTCATGGCGGGTTTCAATAAACGGTCCATGAACGGCGGTTTGATATAAATTGAAATTTCAAACACATTGAAATGCGCCATTTTTTCTAAGATCCAATCATCGCTGGTTTGTAATGAATCAACGAGTTTTAAGTTGTAAGCATCGCTGCCGAGCCAGTGTTCGCCGGTTGAAATTTTATCAATATCAAGTTGACTGCGATTGGCAAGTACGTAGTTACGAAAGGCATGATGAATTTGTTCTAAATCTTCTTGGAATTTTTTGCGGCCTTTTTCCGTGTTTTCCGCAAAAAGAGTTAATGTGCGTTTATATTCACCGGCAGTGACGAGTTCCACGTCAATGTCATTTTTTTTCAAAATACGGTGAAAGTTTGGAAATTGCGCGACGACGCCAATGGAGCCAATAATGGAAAATGGAGCGGCAACGATGTGATTTGCGACACAGGCCATTAAATAACCACCGCTAGCGGCGATTTTATCAATGCACACGGTGAGAGGAATTTGTCGGTCGCGGATGCGTTGTAATTGTGAGGCAGCAAGGCCATAACCATTGACCGCTCCACCAGGGCTTTCGATCTTGATCATGACTTCGTCTTTTTTATCGATGATGCTTAAAATCGCGCTAATTTCCTCACGAAGCTGTTCTACTTGCGATGCTTTAATGTCGCCATTAAATTCAATGACATATAAACAAGGTCTTTTTTGAGTTAATTTTTTATTTTCTTTTATTTTTTTCTTGTCTTTTTTAGTGCCTTTAATGTCTTCATTCATTTGAGATTGAAGACTAAGATACTCTTGATTTAATGGTGTGATTTCCAATTTTGGCTTTTGTTTGCGAGTTAATGCTAAAATTCCCGCTATTGTCAAAAGAAAAGCAACGACCAGGGTGATGGATTTGAGTAAAAACAAACTGTATTGTGCGAAAAATTCCATGTTAAGAATAATCTAATGATAAGTTATTTTCAGATTATCGCTGTCTCAATTCTTGGATGCAAGGGTTTATATGTTGAAGGTTGATGCGCTGTCGTTTGATTACGAGGATGTTCCTCTATTAAATCAGATTAGTTTTACTGTTGAGCGGGGGCAGTTATTGCATCTGCGCGGTAAAAATGGGGTTGGAAAAACAACGTTATTAAAGTTGTTGGCAGGTCTTTTATCGGCGAGCGCAGGACAGATTATTTGGGATGATGAGTTTATTCAGCATGATTTGGCAGCTTATCAACAAAACCTTTGCTATATCGGTCATAAATCGGGTTTGAATGGGTTGTTAACGCTACGTGAAAATTATTATTTTGGTTTATATGAACAAGAGAAACTAGGCTGTTTTGAACATTACTTGCAAGAGTTTGATTTGCTTAGGATGGCAGAAAAGCCTTGTGGTCAGCTTTCATTGGGTCAACGTCGGCGTGCAAGTTTACTTCGGCTTATGATGACCAGCGCGCGCTTGTGGTTGCTTGATGAGCCATTGACGTCCTTGGATAAAGAAGCAGCAACAGTGCTGATGGCTAAAATCAGTTTTCATTTAAAACAACAAGGCATGGTGATTATGACGTCGCATCAAGACTTACCTGAAACTTGTTTTGAACTGAAAGAGTATTGTCTATGATCAGTTTATCGCAAATTTTTGTTAAGCAATTTCGGCGAGAATGGCTATTGCACGTTCGCGAGCCGCGGAGTTTATTTTTTTCATCCCTGTTTTTCGCAATGGTGGTCGCTTTTTTTCCATTAACTATTTCACCTGATCCGCATCTTCTACGACAAATAGCTCCAGGTGTTTTTTGGGTAGCCTTATTGTTGTCCTTATTAATGGCGTCAGAGCGGCTTTTTCAAGAAGATTTTAATGATGGCGTGATTGAACAATGGCTTGTGAGTGGAATTCCTGTGAGTGTTTTAGTGCTGGCAAAACTAAGCGTTCATTGCGTGTTGAACTTAGCGCCTATCCTTGTTCTTAGTTTTGTGCTGGGCGCTTTATTTGATTTATCCGTGAGCGAGCGTTTAATAGTCATTTTAACATTTATACTTGCAGCACCGGTTATCTTATTTTTAGCAGCACTTGCAGCTGCTTTTTGTACAATAATGCAACAAAAAGGCGTTTTAATTGCACTTATTTTGTTACCTTTGGTTATTCCGGTGATGATTTTTGGCAGTGGGGCGTTGAATGCCGCAATGCTTCAATTATCCGTTATGGGTTATTTAGCACTATTGCTTGCGTTATTGATTCTTTCAGTTGCTTTTTTGCCTTTCGCCATTGCAGCGATTATTCGGATTAGCCTAACTGATTAGAGCATGTTAAAATCAGGTCCCATTTTTTATATCATGCAATGTGCATTTGTAATTTTTTATGTGGCGATTTTTATATCAATTAGCAGTTCCTAAAAATTTTTATTATCAAACCCAATCTTGGCTTCTTTTTTTGGGGTGCGGGGCATTACTTTTTTTGCTGGTGGGTTTTGGTTTGGGATTATTTTGGGCGCCGCCGGATTATCAGCAGGGTGATGCATTTCGTATTATTTATGTTCATGTTCCTGCCGCTTTTCTTTCGCTGTCGTTGTACGCCGGCATGGGATTTCTTGCATTACTGCTCCTGATTTGGCGTATTAAATTGGCGGGGCTAATGTTGACGGTAATTGCGCAACTTGGTGCCTCAATGGCTTTTCTTGCGTTGGTTACCGGTAGTCTTTGGGGGAAACCGATGTGGGGGACGTGGTGGATTTGGGATGCTCGTTTAACTTCGGAGTTGATTTTGTTATTGCTCTACATGGCTATTTTAGCGACGAAGTTGGCGTTCACGAACTCCGAGCAGGGTGAGAAAATCATTGCTATTTTAACCTTGGTGGGTCTGATTGATTTGCCCATCATTCATTATTCGGTGTATTGGTGGAATACGTTGCATCAAGGGGCAACCTTGAGCTTGTTTGCTAAACCTAAAATTGCAGCGGTGATGTTTTATCCATTACTTTTAACGCTCGTAGGATTTAGCCTTTTTTGCGTTTGGGTTATTTTACATAAAACACGAACAGCTTTGTTGTGGCGAGAACGTCGACAGCGTTGGGTTTTTGAGTTGCTCTCAGGGGAAAAGGCATGAATCAATTCATTCATTACTTGTCCATGGGCAAGTATTCTGCTTATGTTTGGTCCTCGTACGGATTGGCGGTTGCGGTTTTTCTAGGTCATTGCGTAGCCCTTAAACGGCAACAGCGCATCGTTCATCAACAGTTACAACACTGGTTTAAGCGATAAAATATGATGAATCAGGCCCGTAAGCGAAAATTGACCTTGATCATTGTTGGTTTTTTTGTTTTGGCAAGTGTGAGTGGTTTAATCCTTTATGCTTTGCGTCAAAACATCAGTCTTTTTTACACACCCAATCAATTAGTCCACGCTCAAGTGGCTTCCGACCAAATGATTCGGGTGGGTGGTATGGTTGTCAAAGGTAGTCTTGTTCGTTTCAACAATGATCTAGAGGTGTCGTTTAAATTAACAGATTACCAAGCAACCCTTGATGTTCAGTATGCAGGGATCTTACCTGATTTGTTTCGTGAAGGTCAGGGCATTGTGGCGATTGGGTACAAGGTCGATGCTCGTCATTTTAAGGCTATCGAAGTCTTGGCCAAACACGATGAGAACTATATGCCGCCGGGCATTTTACCCAGCGATAACAAAGGGGAAAATCCGTGATTCCTGAAATTGGAATTTTTTCGCTCATTATTGCATTAGGCTTTGCATGGCTTTTGGTGATTGTCCCAACCTTAGGTTTATGGCGTGGCAAGTCAACTTGGATCGAGACTGCTTTTTATTTTGTTGTTGGGCAATTTTTATTTGTAGCGATAGCTTATCTTAGTTTAACGGTTTGTTTTTTACGTGATGATTTTAGTGTGTTGTATGTTTTGACGAACTCGAGCAGAGCCCTGCCTTGGTTTTATAAATTATGTGCGGTGTGGGGTGGGCATGAAGGATCAATGCTGCTGTGGGTTACGATTTTAAGTTTATGGACTTTTGCTGTTGCATGCTTTAGTGGCAGCCTTTCAGAAGGGATGCGTACGCGAGTCTTGATCGTTTTAGGCGCTCTTTGCGCCGGATTTATGATTTTTCTTCTGGCGACATCCAATCCTTTTCTAAGGCAGTTCCAGGTGCTAGAGACTCAGGGCCGAGACTTAAATCCTTTATTACAAGATTTAGGCTTTTTATTTCACCCGCCGATGCTTTATATGGGGTATGTTGGTTTTGCGGTCCCCTTTGCATTTGCTATTGCGGCCTTATGGATTGGGCGAGTGGAGTCCGTATGGGCTAAATGGACCAGGCCGTGGAGCTTGGCTGCTTGGTGTTGTTTAACCGTTGGCATTACTTTGGGCAGTTGGTGGGCTTATCGAGAGTTGGGCTGGGGAGGCTACTGGTTTTGGGATCCCGTTGAAAATGCCTCATTCATGCCTTGGCTTGCAGGTACCGCATTAATTCATTCTTTAATGGTGAGCGAGAAAAAGCATCAATTTTTGGCTTGGACACTTTTATTGGCTATTACTGCTTTTTCGCTGAGCTTAATTGGAACTTTTTTGGTGCGTTCAGGTGTTTTAACCTCGGTTCATGCCTTTGCGGTTGATCCAAGACGGGGCTTGTCTATTTTAGGTTTTTTATTGGTTGTGGTTGGTGGATCGCTGATCTTATTTGTTTTTCGAGCTAATCAGCTTCGGGCGAAGGACTCTCCCTCGCTTATTTCACGTGAAAGCGCTCTATTATTAAACAACGTTTTTTTGATTGCGGCCATGTTAACTATTTTATTGGGAACGGTGTATCCCTTGTTAATTGATGGCTTAGGTTTAGGGAAATTATCGGTGGGTGCGCCTTATTTTAATCGTGTTTTTCTACCCCTTATTGCGCCCGTTTGTTTGTTGATGGGTGTGGGCATTCACTTAAAATGGCAACAGGATTCATTACAGCAAGTGTTGGCGCGCTTATTTCCCATGATGTTGTTCTGCGTTATTTTACCTCTTGCGGTGCTCTGGTTGATGAATGAAATTCTTTCGATGGCGACATTGATAGGTTTGGTTTTGGCCTTCTGGATTATTCTTTCGACACTTCAGTGGTTGAGTATGAAAATAAAAAAACAGGGGATAGGGCAAGTCAGTCGATCAATGTGGGGTATGGTGTTAGCTCATTTAGGTGTTGCAATAACCGCTCTTGGGATTACCATTTCATCAGGTTATGGCGTTCAAAAAGATTTAAAAATGGCGCTGGGGGAGCGGGAATTCTTAGCGGGTTATGAGATTAGCTTTGATCATTTAGAGCCTCTTACCGGAGCTAATTATCACGGAATTCGAACCACGTTTACGATTCATCGTGGGGCACATGTTAAAACAATTTATCCAGAGAAACGTATTTATAATGTCGGTCGTATGGCGATGACGGAGTCGGCCATTGATGTGAATCCTTTTCGTGATTTGTATGTGGCTTTGGGTGAGCCGATAGGTCAACAAGCTTGGTCTGTTCGGATCTATTACAAGCCTTTTATACGTTGGATCTGGTGTGGTGGATTTTTTATGTTGGCAGGTGGCATGTTAGCGATGAGTGATCGCCGGTACTTTAAGCGTTTGCCTTTCAAAACGACGATGTCGGCATGAAATAATCTTGATTTTTTGTAGGAACGAGTATTGATGAATCCATGGCGAGTCATTCCTTTGTTGTTTTTTGTGGGGCTTTCTTTTTTTCTTTGGCGTGGTTTATCGTTAGATCCCCAAAAATTACCCTCCGTTCAACTTGGACAAAGGCTTCCTGTTTTTTCAATACCTAGTTTAGGTTCGGGGAATCAAAAATTAACATCCAGTTCTTTACGAAATCAGGTTTTTTTGTTGAATGTGTGGGCAAGTTGGTGTTCAGCCTGTGTTGAGGAGCAAGTGTTCTTGTTGCAACTGGCTCGTGAGGGGATCCCCATTTATGGTTTAAACTATAAAGATTCTCCGAAGTCGGCACAACGATGGTTAGAGGAGTGGGGTAATCCATTTCGGGAGGTTGGGGTTGATAAAAAAGGGAAGCTTGCCATTGATCTTGGGGTGTATGGGGCACCAGAGACCTTTTTAATTGATGCGCAGGGAATCATTCGACGTCGTCATGTTGGTATTTTAGATGAGAAAACTTGGAAAAATGATTTTTTACCGTATTTTAAACAAGAAAATTAGCTTAGGATTGATTCTTTTTTTTCTTTGCGCGCCGTTAATGGCAACCCGTCTTTATCCGTTTGAGCAACCGAAACAAGAGGCACAGTTTACTTCTTTGTTAAAAGAGCTTCGTTGTTTAGTTTGTCAAAATCAAGACTTAGCGGATTCTAATGCAGGTTTAGCCCAAGATCTTCGTGATGAAGTGTATCGCTTGGTTAAAGAGGGGCAAAGCGATCATGAAATTATTGATTATTTAACGCAGCGATACGGTGATTTTATTTTATTTAAGCCCCCAATAAAGTCAATTACTGTTCTATTATGGTTTGGTCCGGTTGTGTTTTTAATGCTTGGTTTGTTAGTTTTTTGGCGAAGTATTTGTGTCAGACGTAATCCTCGTGAGGGTAATTCGTGATGTTGGATGTGGTCTATTTGGCAGTACTTTTGGTGCTTGCTGTTTTAATTATAGTTCGTGCGTTGAATAAAAAAGATGTGTTGGTGGTGGTATTGCCTCTTGCACTGGGCAGTTTTGTTATTATTTTTTATGCTCAATGGGGTGGTTGGTCTTTGTGGCACCATGAACAGGATAAAAAAGCGAAATCTGAACAAGTTCAAGCGATCTTGAAACAATTTAAAACGCCAGATGTTTTGATTGATAAACTCAAGAAAAAATTACATGAGACACCTGAAAGTGCTCGTGGATGGTATTTGTTAGGCCGATTATACGCAAGTCAACATGATTGGTCTGCTGCGCACGGTGCGTTTCAACAAGCGATTGAACTTAATCCAAATCAAGAAAGTTATCTTACCAATGATATCTATGCACAATGGATGAATCATCAACAAAAGTTTAATCCTGAGATTCGAAAAAATTTACTGTCGTTGTTACAAAAAAATTCAAAACAGCCTGATGCCTTAGCCATGCTTGCTATGGATGCTTATCAACAAAAAAATTATCAGCAGGCAATTGGTTATTGGCAGGTGTTGTTGACGTTGGTTCCGGCGAACTCGGAAGAGTCTGGTGCATTGCGTAAGGCCATTGCTAAGGCTCAGCGAAGTTTGGGACATGCTCGTGGAGTCACGTTTTCTGAAGAGTGACCAGTGCTTCGTCAATATTTAATTTTGGGATTGAAGGTAAGCGTTTCGTGGTTCTGTCATGGCAATACTTATTTTTCGTGCTCACTGCGTTTTGCGCGTAAAACAAGAACCACCATGCACCCCTCGTTTAAGATCGATAACCCGAAGATAACTGCTCACCCTGTACGCAGAGAAGGATCTTCTGACGATAGAACGGTGCCAATTTCAGAGCTCCATCACTGTGTTCGGAATGACTGAGCAGTTACCGAATCTGTTTCTTGAGATAATTTTTCATAGGCTTTGTTTCCTAGTTGCACAAGTTCTTTTTCCGTTATCGTGGCGCCTGCTGTTGCAAAGAATACATGAGGGTTTTTTCGTGTGAACATATCCTGCAGTGGTTTTAGTATGTTAATGCGAATAAATTGGATGAACTTGTGACGTCTTCCCTCAGATAGACTTTCCATCCTATTGTTTCTTAAATGCGTATTGACACATTGAATTAAACGAGCTCCATAAGTTTTATCAGCTGTATTTTGGTCGTCTTGTGTCATATGAGGTTTAACGGTCGTCGTGCTATAGTTGTTATTGATAGCATTAAATCCGTCATAAATAGCCTTAAGTTTTCTTAGTCGGGGATCAATGTTGAGAATTTCATTGCCTGTCTTTGAGATTAAGTTGGGATCTTCTTGTAAGAGTTTGTTGACTTCTTCCCTTTGTTCCTTTTTAAGATTACGGAAATATTTCCTAACGATTCGAGTGAATTCTTGATTAATTCCTGTCATGATCGTGTGTGAGGTTTTATAAGCATTGCTTGTTGTGCGTCGCTTAGTTTCTGCGTCAATGCTTTCTTTTTCTAATTTCAGTCCCTCTTTTAACTCAGTGTCACAATGCGTAATTTGAGCATCAATGTTTTGATAAATCTCCATTGGGTTTATTGTCTTAAAGCGTTGACAAAAGTCATCTGCTGTTGTTCTTTGAAGTGTTGTGATTTGAGTTAAATAGCCATCGTGTTGATTTTGTAAATCTATTATCTTTTTTTGGCAGTTTAGATAGCTGGGAGACTGTTGATTTTGAAATTTTGTTAGCAAGCTGTTTAAAGCATTTATTTTTTCTAACAAATCATTCTCTTGATATTTTAGGATGATTTGGTCTTTGATGGTCATGATGATCTGGTTGAGTTCGGTCATTTTTCGATCAACAGCGTTTTGAACTTGGTCTATGTGGCTATTCTTGGCCAATATTTCGGCAATAGCTTGATCGGCCGTGTTGGTGATGAGCGTATTATTTTCAATAGCGTCGATAATAATATTTTGAGATTTTAATTTTTCGATTGTAGCCTTTATTGCGTTGATTTTCTCTTTCAGGACATTAACGATTTGAGCTTTTTTAAATGCATCCTCCTCATCAACACGGGCTATTAAATCATCCGTATTTTGTGCGAAAATAGCGCTCTTAATCTCATTAAGCTTCGTTTTTAGTTGTTGTTGTTTTTCGAGTTCACCTGTAATTTTCTTTGATAATAGTTCAATATCATCGATAGACGTTAGAATAGTAGGGTTTGAAGCGGTGCCTAAAATTTTTGTGGTTGTCTGTGTAAGTTTAGTCAAAGAAGAAGTGGATTTTTTTTCTTGGTTCAGTTTAATGTCATGGGTTGCTGCTAATGTCTCTAGTTGAGACCTTAAATCATGCAATATGTTTAATGCTTCATTTACTGGATTGTTTTGATCGGAATTAAAAGAAAGTTTTTGCTTTTTCGAATCTAGTTCTGTAATAATGGTTGTTATTGTAAGATATAACTTTTGGCATAACGGAGTGTTGGTTCGTTTAAGTTCATCAATCCGTGGTTTAGTTTCGTCAGTAATTTTTTGAGCTTTAAAGCATTGCGTCGCTTTATCAATTAAATAACAGTCCATTTGAGCGATTATTGCATAAATTTGTTCGATTTGTTGTCTTAAATTAGAGTTTGGCGTTATTGTAGAAAAGAAGTGATTGAGGATGATATCTTCATTTGGCCCTGAATATTTTTTGTTGTTGAGCTGGTAAAGTAAGAAACCTTTTAACTGTTTAATATTGCTCAAGGCCGTAATAGGTGGTTTGTCTTGTTCAAGCCTTGTCGTGAGTTGTTCAACAACATCAATAATGTATTGAGTGATGGTTTTTACTTCGGGTCCTCGATGGCGTGCATCAATATCAATAATATGATTTATGAAGTTTTCAAGTTTGGTCTTAAATTCGTCTAAAGCGTTTTGTTTAAGTGAGACCAGCTCAATTTCAGTCGCGTTTGATGCAGGAAAGGCACGTTTTTGTTCGGCAAAAATTTGATCTTGAATTTTTTTTTGTTCTTGATTTAATTGTTTGAGTTTTAAAAGATTGGTCTGCAAACTAAGTCCACGTTGCTGCGTTGGGTCATTAATGTGAGCTTGTAATAGTGACATATTGTTGAGATATTGAATCGATAGTTTAGATTGTAGTTTAATTGTTTTATTAGTGTCAGAAATAATCGCTATAGCTTCGTTAGTTTTTCTTTTGTATTTCTCTTGTAATTGGTCCAATTTTACATTAGTAAATGATCCGTTCTTGAAGTCTATTGATGCCTCTTTTTTTAGTTTATTGTGATCCAACACAGTTTTTTCAAAAAGACTTATTAGTTGTTTGAGTTGTGATAATTTAGAACGTGTAAAATCGTTGGTTATTTGACTGAGGTCTAATGTTTCTTCGGGGTCAAAAATTGGTGCTAGTTTGGTTTTTTTTGATGATTGTGAAGTTGGAAGATTTATATGCACATTTAGTGATTTATAAAATTTTTTGCATCGTTTATCAAGATCATCAAGAGAGCTAATTGATTCATCCGTCCAATCCATGCCATAAAGTTGAGCGGATTCTTTTAAGTGTTTTGCAATATCCTGAATAGCTCTTTCTTTGAATATGACAAATTTGCTTTCAAGATTTTGTTCGAGAATATCGCCATAAGTATTTATAAATATCCTTAAGTTCTTATTCAGAGTATCTAAAGTCGGTGTTTTACAGAGTAAATGAGTTTCATTTATTTGTGTTATTATGCGAGTAATTTGTTGTAATTGCGCTGAAACAGCTTCATAAGTTAGGCTCATAAAATACCTCCACGACCAAAGATAACTGCATACAAACATTCCTTGTTGTGAAATTAAAACCGCTGTTGTGGTTTAAAAAAACCAATCGGTGTTTTATTATACACCACGACAACAAAAAAAACAAACAAGAATGCCAAAAAATAAACCTCTGTGTTTTTTTGTTTGTCTATGTTCTGTCGTTTTTGGGCTGGAAGTGATTGAAGGAAAACATCGATGAGCTTGATCAAAATGAGTCTCATCAATTCATTAATTCAAGAGGTCTGATGTTGATGAGGTGCTAAATTAAAAACAACACGCCTTATTATTTTGATGGTTTCCATTTGATGTTGCAACCAAGGCTTGGTTTCTGTTCAACCGTTACCGGCTTATTGCTTAAGACTTGATCAAGCGCATCTCGCAAATAGTTGCCAGAAACTTTAATTTGATTGCCAGGACGTGAATCATCTAATTGACCACGGTAAACTAAGCTAAGGTTGGTATCAAATAAGTAAAAATCAGGGGTACAAGCTGCTTGATATGCTCGGGCAACTTCTTGTGTTGCATCATAAAGATAAGGGAAAGGGTAGTTTACCGCGAGAGCTGTTTTTTTCATGTTCTCTGGAGAGTCATCAGGATAACTTTCCACATCGTTCGAGTTAATGGCAATAAATTGAACTTTTTTATCTTGGTAATCACGGGCTAACTGCACAAGTTCTTCGTTGATATGTTTCACGTAGGGGCAATGGTTGCAAATAAACATAACGACAGTAGCTTTGTCATTGGCATCATGTTTTAAATTGAATTTTTGATTGGTGATGACATTAATCAAAGAGAACAAGGGCGCGTGCGTTCCTAATTCAATCATGTTAGATGGTGTTTTAGCCACAATACGCTCCTATGAGAATAATTTAATCATTGCGAAACATGAAAATAAAGCATTAAGAATGCCCCAAAGTAACGCTGGCTTCGATTTTTGGCTTGCATAAAATGCATAGATCGCGATCATGCTACTGCCGCAAAAAAATATGAATTGGCTTTGATAAGCAAAACCTATTGAATGAAAGGCAATGCCGCCAATACCAGCAAAAATGAATAAGTTATTCAGTTGTCCACTGAAGTAATAAAAGCTTAAAAGTTGTAATGAAAGCAAAACAGGCAAGGCAAGTTGCAGTATAGGTCCAATGCCAAATAAAATGGCGCTGTGGCCTGAGATTAAGATGATTTCTAACGCGATAAAATAGATTAATTGATAATAGATAGCTGTGATCAAGAGTAATGTAGCGCCAGCAACATAATAGATGGGGGCTTGCTCTGGCGTTTGAAAAAGACCAAAAAATGTTAAGCAAGCGCCAATTTCACCGAGGATTAAAATCCAGGTAGCATTGGCTACTTGATGAGAAGGAGTATTCATTGATTATGTCTTACCATTTTAGATAGATGCCCTTGCTGACAGCATCTTCAATGATCTGTTGTTGTGCTTTATTGACAGAGACCCAGTAATTTCCCATATTGCTTAATGCAAATCTAACGCGCGGGTATTCGCAAATTTCAAGAACATCACGGCAATCAATAGTCGTCAAGTCGTCGTTTTGGGAGCTTAAACATTCAAAATGAAACTCACTAACATCAGAAGCAAAGGCAGCCCAGTTGGATGGTTCAATTTGCGCGGTGAGCGGTGGACTCATGAAGACATCACGTGTTTCTACGCGTTGCATCTTAATTGGTAATGAGCTTTGGTTTCTAATTAAAAAAAACGATTGTTTTCCCGTCTCATTGACGACTAAATGCCCCTGATTGTAACCAAAGTCTCTGACTTCACAGCCTCGAGGAAACGCATTACAGTGAGCGTTACTCAATAAAAACGTTAGTCCTAGAATAGATAACAAACAACGATATAACATGCTTTCCCTCAATCAAAATAAATTATTAACGAACGCCCCGCATCATAAAGTTAATACTCGGCTTTGTCAGCACTTTGGTGATTAAAAATAGGTAGAGGATAGCATGTGCGATAAATGCTCAGCGCAAGATATAGGATCACATAGGTCAGAGAAAGAGCTAAGTAAACAGGGCTTACGTCTGGGTAGCTCCATAAAATAAGTGCTGATGTCATACCGTAAATGATTGAGGAGAGGTGCATAATGATTTTAAGGTTTTTGGATGGCGTGAGGTAATCAAGTCTTGAGGGATAGACATACTTGATGGGTATAAACACTAACACACACAACAGGGAAAGCAGGATGGCATTGCTGGTCGAGGCGGTGTTGAAAATGACCATGTAAAAAATAGCGATATTCCAATAACAAGGAAATCCTTTGAAAAAATGATCCGGTGTTTTGGCGTCAGCTTGGCAAAATTGATACGTTGATGTCAGTATAATTGCAAGAATAATCAGAATTCCCCCGCTGGCGGGAATCATGTCGGGTTTAACGTATAGAAAAAAACAAGGGGTAATAACGTAGTTTAAGTAATCAACAATATTGTCTAAAAGTGCGCCATCAATGCCAGGAAGTATCGATTTGACGCGTACCAGTCGTGCAAACGTTCCATCCACGGCATCGATGACGACGGCAATGGCCATAAACCAGAGCGCGAAGATGTAATCATGTTGATAGATTTTGACCAGAGTAAGAAGTCCAAAACATGCTGCACTCGCGGTGAATGCATGTACGGCCCAAGCAATCAGATAATGCGAGGGTCGGTAGTCCGTTGTGTGGTTGATCATAAGTTTCCTTTAAATCGAGTGCCATAAGTATAGAATTTATGGGGTGCTCTGCGAAATAACTTCTCATTTTGAGTATCCCATTGTAGCATTATATTTTATACTATTTGACGCCGAATTGGGCGTCAAAATCGGGAAGTAACGAATAATCGTCTCGATCCCTAATGATATTAAAACATATAATCATGTTATGACAAACGAACAATTTATTTTTATCTCTTCTAAAAAGCAGCAGCTGGACTTTTATCAAAGAGATCAGCTGTTGCATTCTTATCCTGTTTCTACAGGTAAAAATGGCATGGGTGAGCTTATGGGGAGTGAATGCACGCCGCGTGGATGGCACCGTATTTATTCTTGCATAGGTCAGTCAAGCCCTGAAAATAGTGTTTTTGTTAGTCGAGTTTGGACCAAAGAAATTTATGACGAGACTTTTGCCGCAGCTCATCCGGGGCGTGATTGGATTTTAACTCGGATTTTGCAGCTTGATGGTTTAGAGCCTGGTCGCAATCGGGGCGGGCAGCGGGATAGCTTGCAGCGCTACATTTATATTCATGGGACTCCTGATAGGACTAGCTTGGGATTTCCTGGCTCAAGAGGCTGTATTCGTATGCGAAATAAAGATATTATCGAATTGGCTTTGCAGCTTGAGATGAATACTCGTGTTTTTATAGAATAAGGTGAGTCAATGTTTTGTCAATTTGAAGAGGGTAAGAGTTTAATTATTGATGCCGTGATTAATAAATTAATCCATAAAATGCCAGAGTCCCAGGCGGCATTATGCTCCGAATTTGTTCGTCAATTTTACAGTACTGTTGCCCTTGAAGATTTAAGCGAGTGGAATATCGATGATCTTTACGGTGCAGCGATGAATTTTTGGTCATTAATTCAGCATCGTGAACTCAATGAAACAAAAATTCGTATTTACAACCCCGATTTTGAACGGCACGGTTGGCAAACCACGCATACGGTGGTTGAAGTCATCACCCAAGACATGCCTTTTATTGTTGATTCTTTGCGTATGGTTCTTAACCGTATGGGATTGACCTGTTATTTAGCCATTCATATGGGTGGAATATCCCTTAAAAGGGATAGTAACAACCAAGTTGTGACCATTCTTCCTCACGGCACACCGGCAAGTCATAGCGTACTTGTTGAAGCCCCCGTGTTTATGGAAATTGATAGGCAGACTGATGTTGCCCTATTGCAAGAGTTACATCAAAATTTTGAGCATGCTTTGGCTGAGGCTCGCGCGGTGGTTGAGGACTGGACGCTCATGCGAGAGCGAGTCTGTATGGCAATTACCGAGCTTGATGAGGTGGCAAGTTTTATTGATTCTTCAGAGTTAGATGAAACAAAAGCATTTTTGCATTGGATTGAAGATCATCACTTTACGTTTCTTGGGGTGAGGGATTATCAATTAATTCACAAAGGGCGTGAAACATTATTACAACCTTTGCCAGAAACAGGTTTAGGACTGTTACGAGAAAGCATGGGGCATTTAAAAACTGTTAATATCTCAACCATGTCGCCTGAGGCTCGTGATTTAATTTTATCGCCACGAGTTTTGGTGATGTCGAAAACCAATACGG
This sequence comes from Legionellaceae bacterium, assembly GCA_030157805.1. GTDB lineage: Bacteria > Pseudomonadota > Gammaproteobacteria > Legionellales > Legionellaceae > JAOAUB01. The sequence continues at coordinate 27,684 of JAOAUB010000046.1, read as the reverse complement.
AAGCAACGGTTCATCGTCAATCTTACACGGATTACATTGGCATCAAGCGTTATGACCACCAAGGCCAAGTGATCGGAGAGCGTCGTATTATTGGTTTGTATACGTCAGTAGCTTATAACGCAAGTCCTAAGTCCATACCTTTTTTACGTCATAAAGTTGCACTGGTTATTCAGAATTCGCGGCTTAATCCACGCAGTCATGCGGGAAAAGTGTTACTGAATATTCTTGAAACATTACCTCGCGATGACTTAATTCAAGCATCTGAAGCGGAATTACTTGAAATTGCCATGGGGATTTATTACATGCAAGACAGGCCGCGTATTCGGATGTTTGCACGTACGGACGTGTATCATCGTTTTGTTTCCTGCCTTGTTTACGTGCCCAAAGATCGGTTTAATACTGAGCTTCGACGCGAAATGCAAGCAATTTTGGCAGAAAGCTTTGACGCTACGGAAATTACTTTTTCAACGTGGTTTCCTGAGTCCGTGTTGGCTCGTATTCATTTTATTATCCGGACTGATTCTGAAGAAAAAATAACATGGGATTTTAAAGAAATTGAAAAAAAACTCATCGATATCGGACGTTCATGGAGTGATGATTTAAAAAGCTTCTTATTGGAAGAGTTTGGTGAAGAAAAATCAAATCGATTATTTGTCCGTTACAAAAATGCCTTTCCAAGCGGTTATTGCGATAGTTTTTCAGCGCGAATGGCTGTTTATGATATCAAACATATTGAAGCTTTGTCGGATGATCATCCTATGGGGATGAACTTTTATCGTCCGGTGGATGAAATGCCCGACAGTTTTCGATTAAAAATTTATCAACATAATAATACTATTCCTCTGTCGGATGTCTTGCCTATCATAGAGTGTCTGGGGATGAGAGCGATTAGTGAAAGGCCCTATATTCTTGGTTTTGATGATGGTCAAACAACGTGGATCAGTGATTTTTCGTTACAATATACTCGGGAAATTTCGTTTGATATTGATGCTATAAAAGATCTCTTTCAAAATGCATTTGCTAGTGTTTGGTTTGGTCAGGCTGAAAATGATGGATTTAATCAGTTAATTCTTGCCGCGGGTTTAAATTGGCGTCAGGTCTCAGTATTAAGGGCTTATGCTAAATATTTCAAGCAAATTCAATTTACTTTTAGCCAGGATTACATTGAATCAGCATTGAGCAATAATCCTGCTATTGCCAGGCAATTGGTTGAATTATTTGAATGTCGTTTTAATCCTGTGACCACCCTTGAACGAGAAGCAACGTTTGAAAATTGTGTCGCTCAAATTATTACAGCACTTGATGATGTCGCCAATCTTGATGAAGATAAAATTATCAGGCAGTACGTGCAGGCTATCAGCGAGACATTGCGAACCAATTATTACCAAATTGATTCATCAGGCAATCCTAAAGAATACCTTTCGTTTAAATTAAATAGTCGTGCAATTTGGGGTGTTCCAAAGCCCTACCCACTTTTTGAAATTTTTGTCTACTCCCCCCGTTTTGAGGGTGTTCATTTACGTTGTGGAAAAGTGGCGCGTGGAGGATTGCGTTGGTCTGATCGTAAAGAAGATTTTCGAACTGAAGTTTTAGGTTTGATGAAGGCACAACAAGTTAAAAATGCCGTGATTGTGCCAAGTGGGGCGAAGGGAGGGTTTGTTCCTAAACGCTTGCCCATGAATGGTTCTCGTGAAGATATTCTTGCTGAAGGAATCAATTGTTATCAATTATTTATTCGAGGATTACTTGATATTACGGATAATTATCAGCTAGGTGCTGTTGTTAAGCCCATGAATGTGTTTTGTTACGATGAAGACGATCCTTACTTGGTTGTTGCCGCAGATAAAGGCACGGCCACTTTTTCAGACATCGCTAATGCTATTTCTTTGGAGTATGGATTTTGGTTAGGGGATGCCTTTGCTTCAGGTGGGTCGGTAGGTTATGACCATAAAAAAATAGGTATTACGGCGCGAGGTGCTTGGGAGTCTGTTAAACGTCATTTCTATGAGTTAAAAATTGACATAGAACAACATGACTTTACCGTTGTGGGCATTGGTGATATGTCGGGTGATGTTTTTGGTAATGGCATGCTCTTGTCACGCCATATTAAATTATTGGCGGCGTTTAATCACTTGCATATTTTCATTGATCCCGCTCCTGATGCGGAAATTAGCTTTAAGGAGCGTGAGCGTTTGTTTCAATTGCCGCGTTCAAGCTGGATTGATTATGACAAAAAATTAATATCCAAGGGCGGTGGTGTTTTTAATCGAAATGCTAAATCAATTCCCGTAAGTAAGGAGATGCGTCAGGTCTTTGGTATTAAACAAACCGAAATTGAACCTAATGAATTAATTCGTGTTGTCTTGAAGGCTAAAATTGATTTGTTATGGAGCGGTGGCATTGGTACGTTCGTGAAAGCCCAAAATGAAAGCAATGCTGACGTTGGTGATAGAACGAATGACGCTACCCGTATTAATGGCAATGAATTGCATTGTAAAGTCGTCGGTGAGGGCGGCAATCTTGGTTTGACGCAGCTGGGACGTATTGAATATGAACTGAAAGGTGGTTTAGTTTTTACTGATTTTATTGATAATTCCGGAGGAGTTCATTGCTCAGACCGGGAAGTTAATATCAAGATATTGCTGAATCAAATTGTTGCTGCAGGCGACTTGACACTGAAACAGCGTAATGAATTGCTCGGTGAGATGACGGATGAGGTTGCAAACTTAGTTTTGCATAACAACGCCACTCAGCCGCGTTCTATCAGTTATGCTGTTGCGCAAACAGTTCGCTCGGTTGAATTATATATTCGATACATGGATGAGTTAGAGCGAACCGGAAAACTTGATCGCACTCTCGAATTTCTTCCTAATGAGAAAACGCTCTTGGAGCGTAAATTACTTGGTCGGGGATTGACCCGCTCTGAGGTTGCAGTGTTATTGTGTTACAGTAAAACTATTTTAAAGGAAGAAATTTTAGCAACCGATGTTTTAGAAGATAATTTTTTAAAGAGCTTTCTTATTCATTATTTTCCAAAGCCATTGCAAGCGCAGTTTAGCAATCAAATGCAGGAGCATCCTTTAAAGCCAGAAATTCTTGCGACCACCATTAGCAATATTATTGTGAATGAAATGGGTGCGACCTTTGTTTATCGAATGCAAGATGAGACGGGTGCCGCAGTTTCTGCCATTGTGCGTGCTTATTTAATCGCCAGAGAAATTCTTAATTTGGATGTTTTATGGAAAAATCTTGCAGCGCTTGAGTCTAAGCTCAATGTGGAGCAACAAACTGAGATGGTCTTGCTTTATGTGCGTTTGTTGCGCCGCGTGACGCGTTGGTTTTTACGTAATGAACGAATGCACCTTAATATTAGTCAGGCAGTGAAGCGGTATTCGCCTGGAGTTTGCATGATAAAACAAGCGATGCCTGAAATTTTTTCAGGTGGCCATCGTGATCAATATGACAAACATTATGCCCGTTACCTTGCCATGGGCATTGATTCTGGTTTTGCACATGAGTTAGCGGTGACCAGAGCTTTATTCTCTGTTATGGATATTATTGAAGTCGCGCAACAACAGGATATTGATACCATTAAAGTGGCGCAACTTTATTATAGGATTGGGGAATATCTGGAGTTGACTTGGATTCGTTCTCAGGTGATAGCTCATTCGGCAGAAAACAATTGGGAATCTTTGGCGCGAGAAGCCTTAAGAGATGATCTTGATTGGCAACAAAGGCAGTTCACAGAGTCTATTATCAGTATTGACAAAAATAAAAACGATCTTATTAATCTTTTCACAGATTGGGCAGAGACTCATACTGATTTGATTGATCGATGGCGTTTTGTTTTGACGGATTTACGTGCGAGTAGTAACTTGAACTATACGATGTTTTTTGTGGCTATTCGAGAATTGCTCGAGCTACGACGTGAACAACAATATCGATAATTAAGGACTCCTTGATGGGAAAAACAACCGTGTACTCTTTGGGCTCTAAACTGTTTCATTGGCTGATTGCTGTTATTGTCATAGCTATGCTATCGGTGAGTTTTTTTTTAGATGATCTCTCCGGGGCAATAAAACCAACAGCCATCATGTTGCACAAATCCTTAGGTTTGACGGTTTTTTTGTTGATGATTCTGCGAGCGTTTTGGATTGTGCATACAGGGAAGCCTGCGTTACCAACAACAGTAGCTCGTTGGGAGCGTTGTTTATCTCATCTTGTGCAATACAGCTTGTATTTGTTCTTGTTGTTGATGCCGCTTTGTGGTTGGATCATGTCGATTGCTGCGAATAAAACCCCGTCATTTTTTGGAATGTTTAATGCGCCACTGCCTTGGATTGTACCTAATAAAGCATTGGCGCAATGGATGTTTTCTGCGCATGAAACCATCGCGTGGATCATTATTGCTTTATTGTGTTTGCATATTGCGGGGGCCTTAAAGCATTATTTTATGGATAGGGACAAGGTATTGCAACGGATGTGGTTCAGTTAAAATCATGGATAAGCGGATCGTTCTCAATTTGAAATTGAGCATGACGCTCAAGAAGGACGCTGCATGCGATGACGTAATGTTGATGGTCATCGATAGGGCAATAGTCGACTAATTCGCCTACTTCTGATTTTGTTTTTGGATCAAGGATTGTCGCTCCTAAGATCATCGGGGTGTTACTTTGAATTGTAGCAAGGATAAATTCGTGCTTGAGCGTGGCGCGATAATGAGTTCTGGCGATAATTTCTTGTCCTTTATAGCAGCCTTTATTAAAACTAAGATAGCCGGTATTTTGCATGTTAAGCCGATGGGGCAAAAACAAACCACGTGTTTCGGGATAAATACTAAAGCGGCGCTGATGAAGCTGTCTAAAATGCCATGCTAGGCATGATTTAATTTGATGATTTTCCTTGAAAGACAATAGATTCAATGTGGGATCGTTGTCTTCAGTTAAGAGCAGGTAGTCGTTCTCGCTGACTTGATAGCAACAACTTGATGCGGTGCTTGTGATGGCTTGGATAGTTTTGGGTAGGGTCATTGTGGGTAGAATGTCGTGATGGGATTGAATAAATAATCCCCATACGTTGATCTTATTCATGAGTTCCAACGTGACTTGCGATAACATAGCTGTTTTCTCAAGTGACTTTAACGTTGCTTGGACTAAATCGGTAGGCAGGATAAGCCAATAGCAATCGTCATAATAAATCACATCCAGCAAAGCTAAGACTCGGCCTTTGAGATTGCATAGCGCACCGTGCTGCATTGTTGAGGCCGTGACGAGACGAATATCGCAGCTTAATTGGCCTTGTAAAAATTCAGCAGCATGTTGACCGGAAACTTTCACAACGCTTTGTTGGTTTAAGTTAAACAGGTAGTTTTTATTCGTTAGGAAAGAGAGCTCGTCATTGAGTGACAATGCTGTTTTGTACGTGCGTGAGCCGATAGAGAATGATGGTCTGTTTGTCATTTGAGTTTATTTTATTTTAAAAATAAGAAGTGTATTGTACTATCTCATCGTTTAGCAAGAATTGTTGGAGTGATATGATCGATCCTATTCGTAAAGCCAAGCTCGCTTGGCGTTGTCGTCGTGGTATGTTGGAGTTGGATCTTATCTTACAGCGTTTTATGGATACTTATCTTGATTGCTTGAATGAAGCCGAGATTGCGGATTTTGAGATGTTGCTCATGTCTCCTGATCCTGATTTGTTCAGTTGTCTTATGGGAAATGCGCGACTCGAAAATAAGGAGTTAGAACATATTATTGAACTTATTCAACTGCACAGTGGTGTTTCATAAGTCAACGAATTACTTGCGTTTAATGACGGTCGTTTATGGTTTTTCCGGGTTCATGTTGTTAGGATGTGGGCTGGGTTGGATAGGTAAATTATTGGGTTTGCTCGTGTTGCTTATTCAATGGCGTGTTATTTGGATCAATCCAACGCCACAACCTCGCTATCTTCACTTAGATTATTTAAATAAAAAATGGTTTTTAATCCTTAAAGACGGACGAACTCAATTATTCACAAAGCACCGTGTGCTGCTTGATGCGGGATTGTTTTTTATAGTGCGTTTGTCTTCGGAAGAATCGTACAAAATTGTTGTGGTTTTTTTTGATCAAATATCACCCGATCATTATCGCGTATTAAGAATATTGGAAAAAATTAATTAATGTTACAATGAATGCTACTTACAACATCAATAGCTCAATTTTTCGTTTTATACGGAATTCAGTCGTGAAGAACCCACTTGCAGGGATGGATTGCCATGTTAGAAAGTGACCGCCTATTAAGTAGTAGCTCGTCTTTACCTGAAGAGGTGATCGATCGAGCGATTCGTCCGTTGACACTTGATGATTATATTGGACAGGACGCTGTTCGGTCACAAATGCGAATTTTTATTGAAGCCGCTAAAAAGCGTCAAGAAGCGTTGGATCATGTTTTAATTTTTGGCCCTCCAGGGTTAGGTAAAACGACATTAGCTAACATCATTGCTCATGAAATGGGGGTTAATCTTAAGCAAACCTCCGGACCTGTTTTGGAAAAAGCGGGTGACGTTGCTGCAATTCTGACGAATTTGGCGGTGAATGACATTTTATTTATTGATGAAATTCATCGTTTAAGTCCCGTTATTGAAGAAGTTCTTTATCCAGCCATGGAAGATTATAAGCTCGATATTATGATAGGCGAGGGTCCCGGCGCGCGTTCCATTAAACTTGATTTGCCTCCATTTACGTTGGTTGGGGCAACGACCCGGGCGGGATCATTGACTTCACCGTTACGTGATCGTTTTGGTATTGTTCAACGCTTAGAATTTTATTCTGTTGAGGCGCTGACGCATATCGTGACGCGATCCGCTCGATTATTGCACGTTGAAATTGATAGTTTGGCATCTCGAGAGCTTGCTGCAAGAGCACGGGGCACTCCGCGTATTGCGAACCGACTGTTAAGGCGAGTGAGGGATTATGCGGAGGTTAAGGGCTCGGGTTCTATCACGCTTGAAATGGCAACGTTAGCTTTGACAATGTTGGAAGTTGATCAAGAAGGTTTTGATTTGATGGATAGAAAGTTGTTGCGGACGGTGATTGAGCGTTTTGGTGGTGGTCCGGTTGGTTTAGATAGTATTGCGGCAGCCATTGGTGAAGAAAGGGGAACTATCGAAGATGTTTTGGAACCTTTTTTAATTCAACAAGGATTTTTGATGCGAACACCGCGTGGCCGAGTTGCGTCATCTTTGGCGTATCAGCATTTTGGATTAAAACCTGTAGAGCAAGTGATAAGTTAATTTTTTTTAGCGCGGTATTTGAACAAATACTGTAAAATCAGGATAATACGTCGAGAGTGAAACGAAACTTAAATTAATTGAGGTTGATGATGACAGGTGAAGTCAATATTTTGGGTTATTTTTTACAAGCTAGTATGGTTGTTAAAATGGTGATGTTGATCTTATTGGCGGCATCAGTATCAACTTGGCTGCTGATGTTTAAACGCGCTGTGTTTTTTAGAGAACAAAAAAAGCAATGCAATGAATTTGAGCAACGATTTTGGGGAACGAAAGATTTAAGTAATTTGTATCGAGTGATTGATAGTCAACCGGATGAACGGCAGGGATTGGCCGGTATTTTTCATACAGCGTATGAACAATACACGCGTTTTGCAAAGCGCGGAACGCCAGTTTTGTTAGAAACGATAGAACGTGCCATGCAGATTCATCAAACCAAAGAATCAATAAAAATGGAGGAGAATCTACCCCTGTTTGCTTCAATTGGCTCAATTGCGCCTTATGTTGGTTTGTTTGGTACCGTCTGGGGAATTATGGCCTCTTTTCAGGCATTAGGCCATGCTCAACAAGCAACCATTGCTATGGTTGCTCCGGGTATTTCTGAAGCGTTGATTGCGACAGCATTAGGTTTATTTACCGCAATTCCTTCTGTGATAGCTTATAATCGTTTTTCCATGCGGGCGAATGATTTGCTCGAACGCTATCAACTTTTCCAAGATGAGTTGCTGGATTTGATTGATAATCAAACACAAGACGTAACGAGAGGATAGGACGATGGCGCTCATTCGTAGAAGAAAATCATCTTCGCTTAAACCAATGTCTGAAATTAACGTGGTGCCGTACATTGATGTGATGTTGGTTCTTCTTGTTATATTCATGATTACCGCACCGATGTTAACTCAAGGTGTGACGGTCGACTTACCTAAGGCAGCAAGTGCTAATTTAAAAACGAGCGATCGTGAGCCGATTATTGTCTCCGTTGATCAACGTGGGGATTTTTTTTTGAATTGTTCTACAACGCCTGAATTAGCCATGGAACCACAAGCCTTAATGGTGCGCGTTGCTGCGGAGCTTGAGTTAGCTAAACAAAGTAATCAGCCGATCCGCGTGTTGGTCAAAGGTGATCAAAATGTACCGTACGGAAAAGTGGTTGAAGCCATGGCTTTATTAAAACAAGCTGGTTCTGAACAGGTTGGATTGATGACGGAAACGCCTATTTCGGAGAATCAGGGATGAGTCAATTCAATCAAGAGCTTTATTTAAAGGATCAGCCCTCGTTGTCAGGTCATCCTGGCAGAGCATCAGATAGCGATTTTTTTGATCATCGGGCGGCAAAATTATTAGCAATTAATCCAAGTATTTCTTCTTGGCGTCCGCATCAGTCCAATTATTCTGACATGAGTTTGCGTAACCCAGACTTTTCGTTGGGGCTGATTGCGTCGCTTCTTTTTCATCTGATCATTGGTTTTTTTCTGATGTATGACGCATCGAGTCCCCGTGCTGTTTTGGTGAATGAAGCTCAAAATGAGCCTGGACAAATTTCATCGGGAGCAAGTGCAACACCCTCAGAACCAGAAATCATCAAAGCTGTGAGTGTGAACAGCGATGAAGTCAAGGACGTTGTTAATCGTTTAAAGCAGGAGAGGGCCCAACAGGCGCAAGCAGAAAAAATACGTCAACAACAGTTGGCACGACAGGCCGAGTCAGCTCGACAACAGCGAATTATGGAAGAAAAACGCTTAAGTCAATTGAAGGACGAGTCAGAAAAAATAGCAATTGCCAGGAAAAAACAACTTGAGGAAGAACAACAACATTTAAAACAACTTGCCGTGCAAAAAGAGCAAGAAAAAAAACGTCTTCAAGAAATGAAGCATGAGCAAGAGGTATTGAAAAAGCAACAACAGGAAGAGGCTGTTAAGTTGGCGGCTTTAAAACAAAAACAAGCTATGGAACAAGCTCGTGTTGCCAAAGAAAAAATTGAAAAGGAAAAGGCCGCGCTCGCTGCCGCTGAAAATTTAAAGCGGCAGGAAGCAGCAGCTCGTCAAGCCCAACTTGATGCAGCAAATCAAGCTCGTAATGCAGGCGTTGTTGATAAATACAAAGCATTGATCATTGATGCCATCAGTCGTCAGTGGATTTTGCCAGATAATGTGGATCATACCTTATCGAGTCAATTTCGAATTCGATTAGCCCCTGATGGCGCTGTGCTTGACGTAAGTTTAATACGCAGTAGCGGTGATTTAATTCTTGACCGATCAGCACAAACGGCGATTTATAAAGCGTCGCCATTGCCGGTGCCAGGCGATCCAACCACATTCAATATGTTCCGTGATATTAGTTTAACGGTACGGCCAGAGAATATAAGGGGGTAAGTGTGTTGTTAATTAATCGTAAGTGTTGGGTATTCGTGCTTTGTTTATTGGCGAGCTCATTGTTTGCGCTCGATCTTGAGCTAACACAAGGGATTAACTCGGCATTACCAATAGGAATTGGATCGTTTGGTTACGATAATACTGGTAAAGAAATTGCAGCCATCGTCAAAAATGATTTAACCTTGTCAGGTCAATTTCGTGTGATTTCAGAGCCGATGGGCTTGTCGTCGGGGCAAGAGGGGATGGCGCTTTGGAGGCACATGGGTGCTGATAATGTGGTCAAAGGACAAGTGAACGCGGTTGGTCAAAATCGATATGAAGTTAGCTTCTCGTTGATTGATGCCGTTGCACAAGGGCGTTTGATCTTTTCTAAAACATTTCAAATCAGTGGTTTTGAAATGCGATCGTTAGCACACCACATCAGTGATTTAGTGTATGAAAAGCTCATGGGAGAACGAGGCGTTTTTTCGACTCGTATTGCTTATATCTTGGTACAACGCAGCGGTGATAGGAGCCGTCATTCGTTAGAGGTGGCCGATTTTGACGGTTACAACCCGAAGAGTTTAGTGACCTCCAATGAGCCTATTATGTCCCCAGCTTGGTCTCCTGATGGACAAAAAATTGCTTATGTTTCCTTTGAAAAGAAAAAAGCTCAAGTGTTTACTGTTGATGTTGCGACGGGACGACGACAGTTGATTACAAGTTTTACCGGAATCAATCAGGCGCCGGCGTGGTCTCGTGATGGTCGTCAATTGGCGGTCGTGTTGTCAAAAAGCGGCAGTGCTAAAATTTATCTGATTGAACTATCAAGCGGAAGCATGAAACAGATCACGTTTGGTGGTGCTATTGACACAGAGCCGAGTTTTGCGCCAGATGGTCGCTCGTTAATCTTTACATCAGGCCGTGGCGGATCGCCTCAAATTTACAGTTTGACTTTTGCGGATGGTCGTATTCAGCGTGTGACCTATGCTGGCAATTATAATGCTCGTGCATCCTATACTCCGGATCAAAAACACATTGTCATGTTGCATCGTGAAAATACTCGCTTTAATATCGCAGTGCAAGATACGGATTCAGGCCGTATCAATGCAGTGACTTTTGAGGCTTCTGATGAATCTCCTTCGGTGTCGCCCAACGGTCGTTTGATTCTTTATGCGACTCATGAACATGATCGAGGGGTGTTGGGTGTTGTTTCTCTGGATGGCCGTATTCATATGCGGATTCCTTCACGTGATGGGGATGTTCAGGAACCTGCATGGTCGCCTTTTTTAGGTTGAGTTTGTTTTTTTATTACTATTAAGGATTGAGATGCAACAGTTTGGACGTTTTTTTATTGCCATGGTGTTTTTGTTGACCTCTTTTTTATGTTTAGCATGGAACGCGTTGGGTCATCGTTTGATTGGACAAATTGCTTACAATCATTTGCGCAGTGACGTTAAAACCCGGGTAGATGCTTATAATCATGCTATGGATACTGTGTATCGCCAACAAACCTTTGTTGATTCGGCGCCTTGGATGGATTCGTTGCGTTATGTGAGTGATGTTTGGATGAAAACATCACATTATATTGACACGCCTTTTTCAAATGACGGCACGCCGTTAATGGCGGCAGAAGAGCCAAATGCCGTGACTGCCATTACAAATGCTGAGGCGGTTTTGCGTAATAAGCATTCAACGGATTATGATAAAGGTTTTAGTCAACGCATTTTGTTGCACGTCATAGGTGATCTTCATCAACCGTTGCATGCGGCGGAACGCTATAGTCAACTCCACCCTGGTGGCGATCGTGGCGGTAATTTGTTTTATTTGGGTAGTAATTCGGTGGCCAATAATTTACATGCATATTGGGATAATGGTGGCGGATTTTTAGCCTTTAAAGTTGTTGTGGATGATGAAGAGCTTCGTGTGATGGCAAGAAATATTGAAGAAAAATGGCCTTGTGATTTAACCGTGATGTCTAATAATTCCAAGGCTTGGAGCGATGAGTCATTTCAAATAGCGGTTGATAAAGCTTATTCCATCAAGCCGTATCAACATCCTGACTTGAGTTATCAGACGATGGTTCAGGAGGTAGCGCAAGAGCGTATAGCTCTTGCTGGATGTCGTTTAGCTAACGTATTGAATGAGCTTGAGTCAAACTGACATTGCGTTAAGAAACTCTTGCAGGTGGGCGCGCGTGGTTTCACCTGCGAGATAAGTTTTGAGTTGTTCAAGCGATGACTCATACTCCGATTGACTAAGCTCGCCGCGCATTAACTCAAAGCGAAGATAAACGCCGTAGGTGTTTAATACGTCGGTTTCACAATAATCACGAATTGACTTCAAATTACCCTTTAAATAATTTTCCCAGACTTTATTGCCGCTCATGCCCATTTTCCCTGGAAAACCAATTAGTAGGGCAATATCATCAAGTGGTGCAAAGGCTTTGTTTTGGTAGGCTGCTAAAAGATCCATTAAATCAGTATGGCGGTAATGGTAACGGCTTAAATAATTATTCCAACGAAACGACGATTCGTGCTCCCCATGCTCCCAATAAAGACGTGCAGTAATCCCATGCAGCAGGGTTCGATAATGAAGTACTGGCAAATCAAAACCGCTGCCATTCCAACTGACTAATGTCGGTGTGTATTTATCAATGCCCGCAAAAAATCGGGTGATGAGTTCTTTTTCATCGGATTGTTCATCACCAAGAGACCAGACCTTAATTTGTTGGCCTTGAATCATGACGGCTGAAATTGCTATAATTTGTTGCAAATAATGCGGAAGGAAGTCATTGCCACTTTTGGCCCGTTGTAGAGCAAACATGGCTTCGCCAACCTCTTCATCTGACAGATTGTTTAAATGATGAAGACGTCGGCCAGCGTTTACATCAGGAATGGTTTCAATATCAAAGACTAAAATGCCCATGGTGTTTTCATTATAAAATAGGTTGTATGTTTGGGCATCATAACAATCGAGTCTTTCTTTTTCACGAAAATTATTTTATTTTTTAAGTGATTTTCTAATAGCGGTTTAATAAAATCAATTGATTTTGATGCGTAGGGTAAAAATGAAAAATAGGTACTTCTATAATTTATGTTTTGTTGTTGTTGCCATGATGCTTGCGGGTTGTGCATCGCGCCCGCCGCGCGATGTTAATAATTTGTGCAGTATTTTTAAAGAGCATCATCGTTGGCGCTCGGATGCGTTTGATGTGCAGCGACGATGGCTTGTTCCGGTGCACGTTCAAATGGCAATTATGCATCAAGAATCCAAATTTAATGCTTATGCAACGCCTCCCCGAACTAAATTATTCTGGGTGATTCCGTGGCGTCGGCCATCAACAGCGTATGGTTATTCGCAAGCGCTACGCGCAACGTGGTCTGAATATAAGCGAAACAGCGGCGGAATGTGGGCTTCGCGCGATGATTTTGCTGATGCTGTTGATTTTATTGGTTGGTATGCTAATCAGGCCTATCTAAAAGCGGGTATTTCGCGTCATAATGCTTACCAACTTTATTTAGCGTACCACGAAGGGATTGGCGGCTATCAGCGTAAAACTTATTTGAATAAGGCGTGGTTGATCCAAGTTGCGAAAAAAGTTGAAGTAAAGGCTCAGATTTATCAGGCTCAGCTGAGGAATTGTTAGTTAAGGATCGCAATTAGGCGATTGATTGATCCTCTTTTTTTTGGAGTAGTTATGCGTTTAATGTTGTTGGGCGGACCAGGTGCTGGCAAAGGAACACAAGCGGTAAAATTAGCCCATTTTTTTAATATACCTCAAATTTCCACAGGTGATATGCTGCGTACAGCAATTACTGAAGGCAGTGCATTAGGTTTAAGTGCTAAAGCCATTATGGACTCAGGAAAATTGGTTTCAGATGACATCATTATTGGTTTGGTTAAAGAGCGTCTTAAAAAAGATGATTGCAAAGCGGGTTTTTTATTTGATGGTTTTCCACGAACGATTCCACAGGCCGATGCATTAAAACAAGCTCATATTAGACTCGATCATGTTCTTGAAATGGATGTTTCGGATGAGGAAATTATTCAACGAATTAGTGGGCGTCGAGTGCACCCTGCATCCAACCGTATTTATCATGTTAAGTTTAATCCGCCTCAACGTGCAGGTTTTGATGATGTGACTGGTGAGGCATTAGTTCAGCGTGATGACGATAGCGAAGCGACGATCAGAAAGCGTTTGGAGGTTTATCATACGCAGACCGAGCCATTGATTGAGTATTACCGTCATTGGGCTCGTGCGCAAGATTCAGAAGCCCCCCAATTTCATCGCGTCAGTGGCACAGGTGATGTTGAAACTATTTTTGGCAATCTTTTAAACGCCGTTGGTGTTGATAAGTAGCCATATAATCACGGAGTATGTTTTTTTCAACGGCGCTAAACTCTAAACCTAATTTCGTGCGGCGCCAGAGAATATCTTCTTCGTTGCATGCCCATTCTTCTTTTATTAAATAATCAACTTCAACTTGATACAGACCGTGACCGAAGTGTTGGCCTAAATCGGTAAAAGTATTGCAGTGCTGAAGTAGTGTTTTAATACGAGCGCCGTAGTTGCTTAATAGCCTGGTTTTAAGCGTTGAATCGAGCCAAGAGTAATGTTGATTTAACTCCTCAAGATAAGTAGAAAAATGAACTCCTTTTGGCGTCTGAGAGCCGGGCAAGGGGATTTTGTCCGTAGTGCTTGCAGGTAAATTAGGGAAAACAGCACTTAGGGCATTGACAGCATCACAAGACAGCTGACGATAGGTGGTGATTTTACCGCCATAAACGACCAACGATGGAGCAGGGCTTGTGGCATAGTGGAACGCATAATCGCGACTTAACTCTTGCGGCTTTTCACCTTGATGCGCAATGAGTGGTCTTACACCACTCCATGAGAGTAGGATATCCTGAGGTTTGATGGCTTGATTAAAGTATGTTTTGACCATCTGAAGTAGATAGCTGGTTTCTTCAGGTGAAATGTCCAAGCGCTGAGGGAGTCTTGTGAGTTTGACCTCCGTAGTTCCTATCATCGTTTGGTTGTGGTAGGGCAGCACAAATACGATGCGCTGATCGTGATGTTGCAGTAAATAACCGTGCTCCCCGTCATACAATTTCGGGATGAGAAGATGACTTCCTTTAATAAGCGATAGATGGTATTGAGTGGCAAGTCCAAGACGTTCATTGACGGCTTCAACCCAAGGTCCTGCCGTGTTAATGACAACTTTTGTTTGAATTTTAACCGGCCGCTGATGTTCTGTTTGAATAAGTAGTTCCCACTGATTTTGGTTTGTTTTCCCTTCCAGTAATTCAGTGCGTGGTCTAATTTCAGCGCCGTATTTTTTGGCCTGCAAGGCGTTACTTAAGGTTAATTGGGCGTCATCCGTCATGCAGTCATAAAATAAAAAACCTTTTTTGTAGTCTTGCGTTAATGGAGAAAAGAAAAGAGGGTTGGCGTTTCGTTCAATCGATTGGCTGTGAGGTAATTGATTGTTTCGATTTAAATGGTCATAGATAAAAAGACCTAGTCTTAATAACCAGGCGGGGCGTAGTTGTTTTTTGTAAGGTAAAATAAACGGTATGGAATGCACTAAGTGAGGGGCTATTTGCAAGAGTGTTTGTCGTTCGCCTAACGCTTTTTTTACTAAAGAAAAATCGTACTGTTCAAGATAACGAAGACCGCCATGAATGAGTTTACTGCTGCTTGAGGAGGTTTTGGAGGCGAGATCGTCTTTCTCAATTAAGAGTGTTTTTAGGCCGCGCATTGCAGCATCAGCCGCAATACCACAGCCGTTAATTCCGCCGCCTACGATAACCACATCAACATGGTGTTCCAATTTCCGCGCTCCTTAGCGATACTGAATGAGTATATTCATTTCGACATCTCTTAGTCATTTATGGTAATTTTTAAGTAAGAGTTTTTTTCATAAGGGATTTCACGTTGCAAGTCAGGCAATTAGTAGCGTTCATTATTTTGTCATGGATGACGGCGCAAGGATTTGCTTGGGTGTTAAACAACCCTTATTCTCAAAGCCAAACTCATCAAAAAGTGTATTACACCTCGTTTGCCGAACAGCCTAAGACGCTTGATCCTGCCCGTTCTTATTCCAGCAATGAATACCAGTTTATCGCACAAATTTATGAGCCGCTATTGGAATATGATTATTTGGCAAGACCTTATGAGTTAGTGCCGTTAAGTGCGGCGGAAATGCCGGACATTAGCTATCTTGACGCCCAATTTAATCCGATCGTTGATTTTTCACGTCAAAACATTGCTTACAGTGTTTATAGCGTGCGTTTAAAACGAGGCATGCATTATCAACCTCATCCAGCGTTAGCTCGGGATGAAAAAGGTCAATATCGTTATCTTCAACTTCCTGCAAACTATCTTGAAACGCAATCGATTAGCCATTTATCGGACTTTTCTGAGACGGGAACGCGCGAAGTGATTGCTGATGATTATATTTATCAAATTAAACGATTAGCTAATCCTGCGATAAGTTCTCCTATTTATGGTTTAATGAGCGATGCAATTTTAGGGTTTAAAGAGTTTGGGCAACAATTCGCAAAGGACTTAAACGGTAAGCGTTTTATTGATTTGCGTCGCTATCCTTTGAGGGGCTTAAAAAAGATCGATGATTATACGTTGCAAATAACCATCAAAGGGCAGTATCCGCAATTTTTATTTTGGCTTGCGATGCCTTTTTTTGCGCCTATTCCCTGGGAGGCTGATCAGTTTTATGCTCAACCAGGAATGCGAAAAAATAACTTTTCTCTGGATTGGTACCCTCTTGGTTCGGGCCCCTTCATGTTGACGGAAAACAATCCTAACCGTCACATGATATTAAAGAAAAACCCCAATTATCAGGCTCAATTTTTGCCAAGATTTGCCACCGTGGATGATGAAAAAGCAGGTTATTTAAGCAACGTTGGGAAATCCATGCCTTTTCTTGATGAGGTTATTTATACCTTAGAAAAAGAATCCATCCCGCGTTGGAATAAATTTTTGCAGGGTTATTATGACTTATCCGGCGTCACCACGGATAGTTTTGATCAAGTAATTCACATGAATCCACAGGGTCGGCCTGCCTTAACGAAAGCGATGCTCGATAAAAAAATTAATTTAACGGACACGATGGAGTCTAATATTTTTTATTTAGGCTTTAATATGCGCGACCCTGTGGTGGGTGGTCAGAGTGAACGAGCTCGTAAGTTGCGTCAGGCGATTTCAATTGCTGTTAACTTGGAGGAGTACCTTGCTATTTTTTATAATGGGCGAGGACGCACGGCACAAGGCCCGATTCCGCCTGGCATTTTTGGTCATGATGACGGTGCTAAGGGTATTAATCCTTATGTCTATCAATGGAAAGAACACCAAGCGATAAGACGCTCATTGAAAGAGGCTAAAGCATGGCTTCGTGCGGCAGGATATAAGAAAGGAGTTGATCCTAAAACAGGTCGGGCTTTGGTTTTAAATTACGATGTTGCGATGACCACGCGCCCTGATGAAAAAGCTCAGCTGGATTGGATGCGTAAACAATTAGCTCATATTGGCATTGATTTGAATCTTCGTGCTACTGAGTACAATCGTTTTCAAGAAAAAATGCGTTATGGTAATGCGCAAATCTTTTATTGGGGCTGGAATGCTGACTATCCTGATCCGGAGAATTTCTTAAGCTTATTGTATGGACCCAACAGTAAAGTGGCGTACGGCGGCGAGAATGCGGCGAATTATCATAATGAAAAATACGATCGTTTGTTTGAACTGATGAGAAATCGTCCGAATGATGACATCAGGAAAAAACTCATCGATCAAATGCTTGAGATCGTGCGTCACGATGCACCTTGGATCTGGGGAATTAATACGGAAATGCTCACTTTGTCGCAGCAGTGGGTTAATCCCGTCAAGCCCAATGCGTTCAGTTACAACACGTTAAAATACATGACTGTGGATGTTCCTTTGCGTCATAAGCTTCGTCAGCAGTGGAATCAAGCGGTGTTTTGGCCTTTACTTCTTTTAGTACTTCTTGTGATGTTAAGCATGATCCCTTTAGTGTGGATCTATCGAAAACAAGAAAGACAAGGTGCGAGGAGAACCTCATTATGATTTATTATCTGTTGCGGCGTATGGTGTATGCTATTCCTACGTTGATTGGAATTAATCTCATGACGTTTGCTTTATTTTTTATGGTGAATTCTCCTGATGATATGGCTCGCATGCAACTAGGCCAAAAATACGTTAAACAAGCTGAAATTGAACAATGGAAAAGAGTGCATGGTTATGATCAAGCTCTTTTTTATGATAAGGAGAAGCCAGGGATAGAAGCACTAACGAAAACGCTTTTTTTTCAAAAATCATTACGGCTTTTTATTTTTGACTTTGGTGTTTCGGACGCGGGGCGCGATATTGGCTATGATATATCGCATCGAATGTGGCCCAGTCTTGCTATTGCCTTGCCGACTTTTGTGTTGGGCTTATTTCTTAATATTGCGTTCGCCATGATGATTTCCTTTTTTCGTGCAACTTATCTTGATTTAGCTAGTGTGGTGTTTTGCATTGTTTTAATGTCCATTTCCAGTTTGTTTTTCATTATTGGTGGGCAGTATATTTTTGGTAAATTATTACGGCTCGTGCCCATTTCAGGGTATGAGGGTGGTTTACAAAGCATTAAATTTATTGTTTTGCCGGTATTCGTTGCCGTACTTTCAGGGCTTGGATCAGGCGCCCGTTGGTATCGGACTTTATTTTTAGAGGAATTGCATAAAGACTATGTTAAAACCGCGCGAGCGAAGGGTTTGTCGGAAATGCGAGTGTTGTTTCGTCATGTGTTGAAAAATGCCATGCTCCCTATTTTAACAGGGATTGTGGTGATTATTCCCTCGTTATTTATGGGAAGCTTGGTGCTGGAATCCTTTTTTTGTATTCCAGGACTTGGAAATTACATGATAGAAGCCATCCATCAACAGGATTTTGCCATTGTGCGTGCCATGGTTTTTTTAGGATCCATTTTATATATTGTGGGATTAATTTTGACTGATCTTGCTTACACTTGGGCCGATCCGCGAATTAGGGTAGGGGAGGTTTAATGATGACATTACTAGGGACGGACTGGTGTTTTTTAAGTGTATTAAGCGTGAGTGCTCTCTTGATAGGCGTGAGTTTACGCAAAGAACACGCTCGTCTGTCTTGGCGGCGCTTGCTTGCAAAACCGATTGCCGTGAGCGCAGGCATTGTTTTTTTGTGTTTTTTAGGGGTTGGAGTTTTAGATTCGCTTCATTTTAAATGGTCTTACATGGAGCCTTCTGGGGAAGTTCATGAACATCAAGAAAGTATTCTGGAGCATCTTTTATTTCCGCTAGGGAATTTTTATGAGACAACTTATTCTGCGCCACTGGCTTTGAAGGCTTATGATCAAGAAGTGATTGTAAAACAGGGAAAGATGGTGCAGGACTATCCGTTGCTTAAATACACTTCCGCCTATTTTAAAAACAGCTCGGAAAAAAATCAATTTATTGTTAATACCGTTTTAAAAGCCGCATTTTTTTCATTATTAATCACGGGATTTCTTATTTTTGTGTTGAATAAAGGACAATATCGTGAGCGCGCCGTCAGGCGTGGAAAAGCCCTATATTATGATGCGTTGCCTATTTTGACGTTGTTTTTAAGCGTTTTTTTTATTTTGTTGACGTATTGGTTATCGCGACAACTTCATGTGATGGGAACGGGAAAAATCGGTCAAGATATTTTTTATTATACGATAAAAAGTATTCGTACAGGTCTTGTGATTGGAATCTTGACGACCTTGTTTATGCTGCCCTTTGCCTTGTTCTTTGGAGTTTGCGCGGGTTATTTTGGTGGGGTCATTGATGATGTCATTCAATACGTGTACACCACCTTAAGCTCGATTCCCGGCGTATTGTTAATTACGGCTTCAATTTTATCGATGCAGACCTACATTGCTAATCACCCCTTGCAGTTTCCTACCTTAGCGCAAAATGCAGATGCTCGTTTGTTAGCGTTGTGTCTGATTCTTGGGATCACAAGCTGGACAAGTTTATGCCGAATTTTGCGTGCTGAGGCCTTAAAATGGCGTGAAATTGATTTTGTGCAAGCAGCAAAGGTGCTGGGAACGAGTTCATGGACTATTTTGCGTCAACATCTTTTACCGAATATGATCCCGATTATTATTATCACCTTAGTTCTTGATTTTAGTTTTCTTGTTTTGGCTGAAGCGGTGTTATCCTATGTTGGCGTGGGAGTTTCTCCGTTGACGATCAGTTGGGGGAACATGATCAACGGTGCCAGGCTTGAGCTCGCGCGTGATCCGATGATTTGGTGGCCGATGGGCGCGGCATTTTTATTCATGTTTATTTTGGTGCTGACGAGCAACCTACTGGTCGATGCTTTGCGCGATGCGTTTGAGCCGTAATAGGCTCATGATCGGAAGATCCCCCTCCGCGATATCTTTTGAGTCGTCGGTGAGCGTTATTTTTTAACAAGGTTGATTTCCAATAATGTTGAATCAGTTTGTACACCTTAATTTACACACCGAGTTTTCAATCATCGATGGGTTGGTTCGTGTTGATCCGTTAATGGATGCGGTTCTATCACGCAGTATGAAAGCGGTTGCTGTGACGGATTTTTGTAATTTGTTTGCTGTGGTTAAGGTTTATAAAGCCGCCATGGCCCAAGGCATCAAACCCCTCATTGGTTGTGATTTACCGTGCCATGATCCGCAAAAACCGGACGATATTTCGACGCTCATTGTTCTTTGTCAAAATAACGCAGGATATCGCAATTTAACGCGCCTGGTTTCAAAAGCTTATCTTGAAGGTCAACACCAGGGGCAGCCGCGAGTACAGTTGTCTTGGGTGAGTTCATACACTGAGGGTTTAGTTGCGCTTTCAGGGGGTTGTCATGGTTTGATTGGTAAAGCTTTACTGCGTGATGATGAAAAACAGGCTTATGCGATAGCCAACGAGTATGCGTTGTTATTTCCTAATCGTTTTTATCTTGAAATTCAACGCACTGGTCGAGCAGGCGAAACAGTTTATAACGAACGCTTGGTTCGACTTGCTGAAACGCTTCAGCTGCCCTTAGTGGCGACAAATGCGGTGCGTTTTTTGGATCCAGATGACTTTGACGCTCATGAGGCCCGGGTTTGTATTCATGAGGGTCATGCTTTAGCTGATCCCAGGCGACGCCACCATTACAGCGAAGAGCAGTACTTGCGCTCCCCCGATGAAATGGTGGAATTGTTTCATGATTTACCGCAAGCGCTTGCTAATACGGTCGCTATCAGTCAGCGTTGCACCGTCACCTTAAATCTTGGCCGCAATTACTTACCTTCTTTCCCGGTGCCTGATGGGAGTACGGCTGAGCATTATCTTGCTCATCTGGCCAAAGAAGGCTTAGAGCAACGTTTAACGCGAATTTTTCACAATTCTCCCCCGGAGGTTCTTGTTCTATCGCGCGAGCCTTATGACTGTCGAGTTCAGCTTGAGCTCGATGTGATTAATAATATGGGGTTTGCCGGGTATTTTTTAATTGTGGCCGATTTTATTCGGTGGGCTAAAGATAATGGCGTGCCTGTTGGCCCAGGACGAGGATCGGGCGCAGGCTCTTTGGTCGCGTATGCGTTAGGAATTACCGACTTAGATCCGCTGCAATATGAATTGTTGTTCGAACGATTTTTGAATCCTGAGCGGGTTTCCATGCCTGATTTTGATGTTGATTTTTGCATGGAAGGGCGAGATAGGGTCATTGGCTATGTTGCAGAAAAATATGGCCGTCAAAGCGTCTCTCAGATTATTACCTTTGGAACGATGGCAGCTAAAGCGGTGATTCGTGACGTGGGGCGCGTTCTGGGGCACCCTTATGGTTTTGTCGATAAACTTGCCAAACTCATCCCGTTTGAGTTAGGTATTACATTGACGAAAGCCATTGAACAAGAGGCTGAGTTAAAACGGCGTTACGATACGGAGGAGGATGTTAGAGATCTGTTCGAATTAGCGATGAAGCTTGAAGGCCTCACGCGCAATGCTGGTAAACATGCCGGCGGTGTGGTCATTGCACCGTCACAACTGACCGATTTTACCGCCCTTTATTGCGAACAAGGCTCAGTTCAATTATTAAGTCAGTTGGATAAGGACGATGTGGAGGCCGCGGGGCTCGTTAAGTTTGACTTTTTGGGTTTGCGCACCTTGACCATTATTGATTGGTCGTTGCGAATTGTTAATCAACAAAAGAAGAAAAACAAAGAAGCGTTGGTTGATATTAGCTTAATTCCAACCGATGATCCGAAGACGTTTCAACTTTTAAAAGCGTGCAAAACAACCGCCGTATTCCAGCTTGAGTCACGCGGCATGAAAGAGCTCATTCAGCGCTTGCAGCCGGACTGCTTTGAGGAGATTATTGCGCTTGTTGCCTTGTTTCGGCCCGGCCCTTTGCAATCAGGCATGGTTGATGATTTTATTCAACGCAAACACGGTGAGGCACGCGTTGAATACCCGCATCCTGATTTGGAGCCTATTCTCAAACCGACTTACGGAGTCATTCTTTATCAAGAGCAAGTGATGCAAATTGCTCAAGTATTAGCTAATTATACCTTAGGTGGCGCCGATTTGTTGCGCCGCGCCATGGGAAAGAAAAAAGCGGAAGAAATGGCGCAACAGCGTGAATTTTTTGTTTCAGGAGCCGTTGCTCGTGATGTTCCAGAAGAAACTGCCAGTGCTATTTTTGATTTAATGGAAAAATTTGCAGGTTACGGATTTAATAAATCCCATTCTGCCGCTTATGCTTTGTTAGCGTATCAAACGGCTTGGTTGAAAGCGCATTATCCAGCAGCTTTTATGGCCGCGGTGATGTCGGCTGATATGGACAATACCGATAAATTGGTGCATTTCATTGAAGAATGCAAACTCATGGGATTGATGGTCATTCCGCCTTCGATTAATCAATCGAGCCATCATTTTACTGTCAGTGATGATCAAACCATTTTGTATGGACTAGGTGCTATCAAAGGCGTGGGGGAGTCGGTGATTAATGGCCTTGTTCAGGAACGCGCGGAGCAGGGATTTTTCACGAGCTTGTTTGATTTTTGTGGGCGACAGGATTTGCGTAAGCTTAATCGTCGAGCTTTAGAGGCTTTCATTAAAAGTGGAGCCATGGATGAGTGGGGCATTGATCGATCCATACTTTCTGCATCGTTAGAACATGCCATAAAGCTTGCAGGGAGCCATCAGAAAAATCGTCATAGTGGTCAAATTGATTTATTGAGTTTATTAGATGATGATCATGAGGATAGTCAGGATTTGCACGACTACGTCGTGTGTGAACCTTGGCCGGAATTACAACGTTTAAAAAATGAAAAAGACACGTTAGGATTCTTTTTAACAGGTCACCCGGTCAATCATTACATGGTGGAATTTAAAAACCAGGTGACACCGATTCGAACTTTAAATCCTTATTCAGCTAAAAAGGCGGTAGTGTGTGCGCTGGTCAAAGCTCAAAAACGGATCATGACTAAAAATGGTAAAAAGTTAGTTATTATCACGTTAGAAGATCACACGGGGCATTTTGAGGTGGTTGTTTTTGATAATGTCTATGAAACACTGAGTACCCCAATTCACGTGGACCAAGTTATTGTGGTTGAGGGGGAAATTAGTCATGATAATTTTAATGGCGGTACGCGTATGTTAGGGAATGCTATTTATCAAATTCATGAGGCGAGGATTCACTTTCGAAAATCTTTAACACTGACATTAACGCCGGATAACCAACCTCATTTGGATCAATTACAATCGATTTTAAAGGCTAATCCAGGATCGTGCTCTGTGCAAATCAAGTATAAAAACAGTCAAGCGCAAGCTGTTTTAAATGCCGGACAAGTATGGTGGGTTAATCCTACCGATGATTTACTGCACGAGTTACGTGCTTTATTAGGTCAAGATAAAGCTTACATTGTTTGAAGGGACATCGCTTAAATGAATAAAATGAATTTCATAAGTATCACGCGTTTTGTTTGTTCGATTTTTATAATCTTATTAGCCTTCTCAGCACAGGCCGTAAAGAGTCAATCGTCTTTTTATCGCCATTATTGGCATCCTTTTTATCATGGTCAGCGCCTGAATTATTGTCAACTTGATGGAAAAACCTGTGGTTTAGCGGTTGCTTCGGCCTATTGTCGTATGATGGGTTATGATCGTGCTGATCAGGCGATGATAGCGAACAATGTGGGTGAAACTCGCCTTTTGGATGATGGCGCTTATTGTAAAGGTTGGGAGTGCGATGGGTTTAAGACCATTCGGTGCGTGGGAAAGATTCCGGATCAACCAGTTCGAGCGTATGATTATCGTTTACGTCGTTATGTTGAGCCGCGCTTTAATCATTACCGGGTTGATTGGTGTTATGATGGCCAAAAAGGGTGTGGGCATCAAGCGGCATTCTCGTTTTGTCGAAGAATGGGTTATACCAGTGTTCGAAATTACCGCATGGAGACTCAACTTGGTGCTACCCAAACTCTTGGCAGTCAGAAGCTGTGCTTTGGCAATCGTTGTAAAGGCTTTGGTAACATTGATTGTTATCGTTGATGGCTATGACTTGAACATCAAATAATGTTGATGCAATTCATGAATTGATTGTCTTAGTGAGTCTGCTGTTGTCTCATTAATCACAAGATCATCGGCGATGCTTTTTCTAAAGTCTTCGCTCGGTTGTGCTTTGAGTATTGCCATGGCGTCACCTTGTGAACATTGATCACGGGCCATGATACGCGAAAGTTTGGTGGATTCATCCGCGGTAATCAATAATATTCGATTGATGTAAGGAAAGTCATGACGATTAAACAGTAAAGGGATCTCGATAACACAATATTGACTGTTCACATGCTGAATTTCATCTTGGAGCTGTTGTTTAATGAGCGGATGCAGTAGTTTTTCAAGCCATTGTCGTTGAATAGGATTTGAAAAAATAATCGTTCGCAAAGCGCGTCGATTCAATTCTCCCGAAGGTAAAAAAATTCGATCGCCAAAATGATGACGAAGAGCAAGTAAAACATTGGAATTGGTGTTGGTGATTTGTCGGGCAACAGCATCGGCACTGAAGGTGTTTATACCAAGTTCAGCAAAGCAGTTTAAAGCGGTACTTTTACCGCTGGCAATGGTTCCTGTCAGGCCAACACAATACATTATTCGTTCATCGCATGTTGTACATTGAGGTTGCGGCAAGTGATCATGTTGATGTAGCAGGATGCAGGCACACTGCTATTATCTTTGCAATACGCTTGAGCAGCTAAAGCCGCATCATCACGCATCATATACGTATTGCTAGGCCAAATTCCCGCTGCTCGATCTAAAGCAACACAGCGCCACATGGGTTGAGTGGTTTGGCCATTCACAAAATGTTCACAGCTGGTTTTTGAGGTTTTGCATGATTTAGGATAAGCACTTTCTTTTTTGCAAGCGGCAAAGGAATAGTTGATTGCATTGAGTTGGTAATTGCCGTCGATGGTCCATGTTTTATTTTCAGCATCGGTGGTTGTGCATTTCCAGTAGTTCAATGAATTGGTCTCAAAAGCCCAAAGGGATTGGCACATGAATAAAAAACACGTAGAAAGCACGACGTGCATTAGCTTGTATTTTTTCATGATCCTTCACCTTATTTTTATCGTTGTTTTAATTATAGCTCATGAATTGATTTTAAAGTGATTTCAGCAAGCCTAACAAGGGTTGCATCGTCAGTCGTCAAGGGTGGTAGCCAATACAGTGTTTGTCCAATAGGACGTAACAAAGCCCCATTCTTGAGCGCAAGTTGCTCAAAGCGCTTCAGTAAGCGTCTGTCATTCAAATCATCATAATCAGCAGCCACCATAGCGCCTAAAGAACGGACATTCCTTAATTTAGAAGTGATCGCGGCAATTTGATGCATGTTTTGTGTCATCAGTTGTCCAAGTTCAGTGGCTCGTTGATTTAAGTTCTCTGCTTCAATAACGCGCAAGGCGGCCAATGCGGCACTTACTGCTAAGGCATTACCGCTATAAGTATGTGAGTGTAGGAACGACTTGCCTTGATCGTAATCATCATAAAATAAGTCAAACAGAGCGTGATCAATCAAGACACAACTTAGTGCTAACGATCCGGAGCTCAGTCCTTTGGATAAACAAATTAAGTCGGGCTCTACCGCCGCATGCTGACTGGCAAACCATTTTCCAGTTCGGCCAACGCCTGTCATAATTTCATCAGCAATTAAATAAATGTCATTCGCTTTAGCCCATCGAGCAAGCCTTGCTAGAAAATCAGCACTGTAGCAGCGCATGCCGCAAGCGCCTTGAATTAGGGGCTCGACAAGAATGGCACAACTGTGTTCTTTGATGGTCTCGAGTTCTGCCAGCGTGTGTGACCAGAAGGCTTCGCAATCATGCCATAGCGGGTCGTTCGTGCCGGTGACGTAGGGAATGTTATCAATAAAATGACAGTGAACACCAAATCCATCATAAGGTTTTTTATAAAGTCCTAAATCACTGACGCTTAAGGTGGCTAATGTTTCGCCATGGTAGCTGTTTTGTAGCGCAATAAAATTGCGTTGATGGGGTTTGCCTTGGAGTTGTTTGGCATGCAAAGCAAGTTTCATGGCAATTTCAACAGCACTTGAGCCGTCGCTTGCAAAAAAAACATGTTGTTTATGACTTAACTCAGCAAGTTTTTCACCTAAATCCGCTAATGCAGGATAGGTCGTATTCGCCGTTATCACGTGTTCAAATTGCATCATTTGTTGTTGGATAGCTGCTATGATAGCTGGGTGGCGATGACCTAATGACTTGCACCACCAGCTCGAGATGGCGTCTATGATTTGACCTTGATTGGTCTTGAGGTAACTGCCTTGCGCCGAGTGGATAATGAGGGGCGGAGTGGACTCAAACTCTTTCATTTGAGCGCATGGATGCCAAATGTGTTTTAAATCTTTTACAATAAGTTCATTCATAGTCACTTGCGTACAAATTTAGATTGACAATAGAGATGGTGACTATATCATTTTCACTTGTTGAATCAAATGGCGATCACTCATGACACAAGAAAATAAGGTTTGGACGATAGATAGAGTTAAAGAAATTTACACGCAACCTTTTATGGATTTATTGTATAAGGCGCATTGCGTGCATCGTGAACAGCACGATCCTAATCGTATTCAACCGGCGACTTTACTGAGCATTAAAACAGGTACGTGCCCTGAAGATTGCGGTTATTGTTCACAAAGCGCACATTATGACACCCATGTTCAAAAAGAAAATTTAATGTGCATTGACGATGTGCTAGCTTCAGCGCGTGCTGCGAAAGAAAATGGCGCCAAGCGTTTTTGCATGGGCGCAGCTTGGCGCAATCCACCACCAAAAGCTATGCCAAAATTACAAGAAATGATTGCTGGTGTTAAAGCTTTGGGTATGGAAACTTGCATGACCTTAGGAATGTTAAATCAAGAACAAGCTCAATTATTAAAAGAAGCCGGGTTAGATTATTACAACCATAATATTGATACGTCGCCTTCGTACTACGATAAAGTGGTGACAACACGTAAATTCAGTGATCGTTTAGATACCTTAGAGCAGGTTCGATTGGCTGGAATCAATGTCTGCTGCGGCGGTATTTTAGGTTTGGGTGAAACGCAAGACGATCGTATTGAATTCCTACTGACTTTAGCGAACATGACACCAGCACCTGAAAGTGTGCCGATTAATCGCTTAATTCCTGTCGAAGGAACCCCATTGGCTAATGCGCGACAAGTTGATGGCATTGAGCTTGTTCGAACCATTGCCACAGCGCGAATTTTGATGCCCACCAGTGCTATTCGCCTGACTGCAGGACGAACTGAGATGAGTGATGAACTGCAAGCCATGTGTTTTTTTGCAGGAGCAAATTCGGTGTTTCTTGGTGATAAATTGTTAACTGAAGATAATCCTCGCTGTGAAAAAGACGCACGATTGTTTACTCAGCTTGGGATGGCCGTGTTTAGTTAAATGAGTGCACTTAGGGTATGACAGCTCTCCTCCTTGTTGTGTTAGGAGGAGA
>JAOAUB010000045.1 GCA_030157805.1 Legionellaceae bacterium | reverse complement strand
TACTCAAACACATGATGTTTGGCAATAGCTCGAGTTTCAAATTTTAGTTGCTTTAGGGCACGTAGGCGGTGGAGATGAATTGTAAACACTCCCTATTATCAGGTTTGGCACACGAGACATCGTTCAATGTTCAATGCAATGACTCATTTGATTGCAGCCTTGGCTGCTTATGCCATTGAACCCCTGAGGTTATCTGCTATTAAGCTAATCGCGAGTTGTTCATGAAAAACTCATAACTGGGGTTTTTAAAAATAAAACGCGTAGCGTGCGCCGATGGTTTGATTGACTGCATTTTTAACAGCGGGGCTTGTTGCATGTTCTGCATACAGTAAGAGCGAGTCACGACCAAAAACACTGCCGTTCATGCCAAATTTCACATCATTTGAGAACCCAACAAAGCTATTATAATAAAGGCTTGCCCATACGTAGGGTCGCCAAGCACGAGTGTAGTCCAGTATCGCATTCCCTACGCTAAAAATAAAGCCACCTTCATTATAGTCCTCGGGCACTAAAAGTTGGTAATTGGTGGCTTGCGTCGTTTGAGATGAGGTTGAGGTCGATGATTGTTGTGGAAATAAGGTAGTGATATCACCACCATAGCTACCATTTCGATTAAAATGATAAACGTTTCCAAAGGCGCCAAGGGTGTAATCGGGATAACTCAGCCAAAACTTATGTTCATACAATCCGTGCAAGAAGTAGCCATCAGCCAAGTAATGCCTGTCTTGTGAGTAATAATTAAATCCTTGGATTGCTGCTTGAGCCGAGTCATAGCTTGAGATATTGTACCTGAGGCGTAAGTCTAATTCGTCTTGCACTCCGCCAATACGTAAATAAGACGTTTGAAAAATCTCTTGGTTATAGCCTAGATTAACGCTTGCATGCCATTGTGAGGCGAGTTGATAGTTTAGATTAACATCAAGGGGGAGGACGTGATTTAAAGCTTCTCGATAAGCTAATCGATAATTTGCATTGCCGCGGTGGATTTTTTGATGAAGTTGAATTCCTGCGTTTAAATCTTGAGATGGAACGTTGGTTATTAATTGGCGGTTATTAGTTTTAACGTTCCACACATTAAAGAATGGGAGGGCTTGCCATTGCCTGGTTAAGCGGAGCGTGGCGCCTAATCGCGTTCTTGTTCCGACTAAATCGATAAATTGTTCGTATTCCTCCGCGATGGCCAGTTTGTTGGAATCTGTCAAAGCATTTTGTGTAAAGGCGTTGTATGTTTCATGAGCTAAAGGCCTGCCTGTGAGTTCTTGAAAGGCTAATGCTTCGGCTAAAGGGGTATTTTCAAGACGCACTGCAGCATTGATGTGATCGGCATGAGGAAGTGTTTTTTGAGTCTGGCCCATTATTTTTTGCAGTGTGGGTAAATCATTGTTGATTAAGGCTAAATAAATTGCGATGCGATCGGGCAGTTGGTAATCGATCCAATAAGCTTTGATATAACTAATTAACTCAAAAGCATGTTGCGCAACTAGCCAATTCAAGAGGATATTGATATTTTGCTCGTCAAAATGGTTTTTCATGAGCGCATTTAATAGTTGAATTTGATCTGTTCCTGAAACAAAATACACCGAAAGTTGGCTGATACTTTGCAGCATGTTGTTATCGACATGTGGGTTTTGATGGGCACAAAATAAAATTTTGGACCATAAATAGTGTCTTAGATCATAAGCTTTTTGATCAAAGCCGGCTTTGTCTAAAAGGTTCGTGTAATCAATGAGGACTTGTTCTTTTTGATAGTCCTGCAATAAGTGATGTTGATAGATTGCAAGCGCAATATTGACTTGATTAAGAGCGCTATAAGCTTCGGCGATAGCCTGCCACAGCGTGGAGTCGTTGATTAAATCAGGGGTTGACCATTCTTGTAATAGATGACGTAGCGTTTGCGCCTCCCCGTCGTTGATGATTAACCATAATAAGCTGGCTTTTAAGGCGTTGAATTCCGGCAGTAGAAAAATCCCTTGCACCAAAACGTTCTTTTGTAAAGATTCTAGCCCTATCGTGGCGTATAAATTAGCTAACGTTTGCCAAAAGAGTTCCGTTTGTTGCACGGTTTGAAGTTCTTCGTTCGATAAATTGGCCAACAAATTGTTGACAATAGACCATTGTGATAATTGTTCGGCGATGTAGAGTGCGTCATAAAAAAAGACCATTTGATTAAAGCGAGCCCAGCCTTTTAAGCTTTGATAGAGCGCTTGCTGAGGATGGGTGGTTCTTTGTAGGCTAATCAGACGCAATAAATGCGAGGAATTATGGGGATCTTGTGCATAACCCAACATAGCGAGATCTTGCTTATTTAACATCCAGGCTAAGTTCGCGAATGTTTCCCAAAATCGTTTATCACGAGGTTTAGCCGTGGGGATGGCGCGTTTTAAGACGTCGAGGGCCTGCTCAAGGTGATTTTGTGTGTAATAAATCACAGCCTGTGCTAGGGCGCTTCGGGTTGTTGGACCGTAATGCCGGTCTATTTGTTGCCATGTTTTTAAAGCCTGGTTCCATTCACCTAAATCTTGATAAATGGTTGCAATGAGTTCATCCGCTTTTAGGTTGGGATGGGATTGATTGAGCGTATGCAGTGTTAATAATGCGTGATGAGGTTGGGCTATTCGATTTTGTTCTTCGGCTAATTCAATGACCGCTGAGGTGTCGGAGGGGTTTTTAATAAGGTAGCTTTTTAACATTTTAACCGCAACCGTGTCATATCCCAGTATTTTAGCGAGTAAAATAGCGTGTTTGATTTTTTTGGGGTTGCTGGCATGTTCTGAGACGTAAAGCCATTCTTTCATGCCTTGATTGTAATCCCCTGCCCAAATGGCAGTTTGCGCAAGATGGGTGTGCCATGTTAAATCGTTTGGTTGTTTAGTTGTTGCAATGAATGCTAATTGATAGGCCTCGGCGATGTTGGCTTGATAAATTAATAGTTTAAAAAGTAATTTAAACCCTTCGTCATCGTAAGGAATTTTTTTGAGTTTCGGCATGATGTCGGTGTTGGACTGAATGAGTGCCTTTAATACGTAGTGTTCGGCTGTCTCTAGTTGGTTGGCCGCGAGCGCGAGTCGTGATAAGTATAATAGTGTGTGGCGGTCGTCAATGAGTGTTTCGGGTAATTGGTTTGCTTTTAAGAGTGATTTTGCAACAAAATTTCCTGCCCAAAGCGTTTGAATCGTTTTCAATGCATATTGTTTTTGTTTTTTGATGTCGAGCGTTCGTTTAAATGCAGCCCAATAAAATTTAGCGCTATCGAGTTGAGCATTGTTTTGCATCGCGACGTTGCCGGCCATCACAAATTCTTGCGGTGTTGTTAAGCCATGATTTTTCATTAAATTATTGTAAATCTGCAGTGCTAGATTTGGTTGGGATAAGCTTAAGCTATCGTGGGCGATCGCTTTTAACTGTCGTGGGTCAAGAGGAAGTCTTGCCAAATCGGCGGTGATCTGACGTGATTGTTTGAGATAGTGAATGCGTTCGGATGTATTCATTGGGGCATGATAAGTTTTGTAGCGCACTATCAAATAATGGAGCCAAGCAAGCTGATGATTGATTTCAGGGCTTAGCGGATATTCAATGTTTTTTAAATAGGCAATGTCTTTTTTAGCCTTGTGTAATTGACCTAAATTAATTTCTTGCTCGATTAAAGAAAGAATAAGCTGCGTATTTTGTGGCTGAAACTTTCGAAAAGCTTTCAAGTAACTTAAGGTGGTTTCTGAGGGTTGCGGGTTTTCTAAGATTGTGACGGCTAAGTATTTAGGAAATAGCGCGACTAGACTAAGAAGGGCCACGACAAGCACGGCGGATACTTTTCTTCCGGAGAAAAAATGAATCGGCGGTTTTTGATGATCAGCAAGTAATATGAATTTCAACGGATTGCTCGCTGGAAAAATAAGTGATCGTTTGATCGGGGTTGTGTTTTAGTGTCAGCGTTTGTTTGGAAACAACATGACATTGATTAACATTGGCTAAAGTAAACTGCAGCGGCATATTACCTTGTAACTGCATGACCAGACTGGCGGGGTTGGTACGTTTTTTTTCGTCTTGTGTTTGGGGTTTTCTAAAAAAGCGAGCGACTCGTCCATTGGCTTCGACAAGATAAGGTTCGGTGGGTTTTTTAGTTTGATAATTTAAAACAGTCAAGCGCTCAGGCCCTAAATGCACGTATAAATCGGGTTGGTTTTCTTTAAATCCAACAACATTACGGCTGTGGTTTAAGTCGGGATACCCCAGGGCGTGTGATGATCGTAATTCGCGCAGGTCGCTGTTAGAGTGAATCATCCATGAGCCGTTACTTTTTCCAATGGTAATGTAATTGTAATCTAACACTTTTTTAATGTAGTCTGAAATATAAATATTCATGACGGGTTGACTCAAAGCCCATTGATAGACTTTTTTTAAGGCTTGTAAGGTTGCCGGGTTACTTGCGGCGTAAATATGATAATAAATATCAATGGGTTTTGTGCGACGTGGTTTATCCGTTCGTTGGAAGGTTTGGATTACGTTTTTAAAGCCATACAGCGGACCGTTAAAATTGTTGATGAAGTAAAAATCCATTTCAATCGGTGCAAACACTTGATACGCGTTTTTTATGGTAATGCCCATGGGGCGAATGCCTGTGATTGAAGGATGATGGTCATCAATGTTGGTATCGGATAGCCCGTTGATGCTGAGAATGTTGAGATATTTAGCCAACTTAAGATCTTGAATGGAGGGGTTTGCTGCTCCTGACCAAAAGAGGAGATTGCTTTTTTTATTGGGAGGAGCAAGGTATTGATTAATAAAGTCAATGGAGCCCTGTATTTCCGTTTTTAAATTAAATTGATAATGAGGAATCTCTAAAACGTAGCGTTGATTCAAAGGCGTTTGGCGATGTTTTTCGGACGTGGTTTTCCAATTGAAGGGGTGCTCAAAAGAATGGGATGCTATTTCTATCCAAGGAAGAGCAAAAATACTTCGCGCAATGCTCATTAATTGAGGGGATAGTTGAGCGTTGCTGCCGTTAGGAGCAAGCTCGCCGGTGATGACTGAAAAACTTGTTGGCACTGGGAATTTTTTCAGTATTTGATCGCGCAGTTCTTCGGCCGCGAAGCGTCCTCCAATCCATTTTGCGCGATTGGCAAAGCCATCCCCATCAATATGCACGGACATGAGTCGTCGTCCATTTTCAGTGCTGATGTCTGGAATAGGATAGGGGTGTAGACGTAATGCTTGGGAAAAAAATTTGAACGGGTCGATAACCCATAGAGCGTAATGATTGGGTAAAAATTGAATGACGTAGGGAGTTAATGCATAACCACCCCAAGGGGTAATGGCCACGGCGTCTTCGGTTTGTCCTTGTTTATTTTTGACTTGCAGTAGAATGCGACTGTCGAGAGAGCGTAGAGGGTGAAAATAATAAGGCATGGTGAGCGGTTTAGTTTCATAACCCACAACGTGGGAGTCGATGGTTGTAATTTTTAATGGTGAGGGGCTATTGTGCGCGATGGAACTTGATAATCCTAAGCGTGCAAAGGTGTTAGTGTTCATCGGCATGCCAAAACCGTTCAGGTAAACGACGGGGATCTGATGTTGTATTTGTTGCAATACCCACTGAAGGAGCGCTTTATTTTTAGAGTTCTCAGTTTCTAACCATAAAATAATGCCGGCGTACTTCGTTTTTAGATTGCCTGTTGGCAATAAGGCTGTTTTATCTAAATCAAAATAGTCGGGAATATAACCCATGTACTCTAAGATGGGAGCAATATAATGAAGCATTGGAATGTAGAGCCGTTCTAATTTATCTTCATTATTAAAGAGTAATAATATTTTTCGCGGTATCTCGTGCACGTGTTTAATATAAATTTCTTGTAAGTGCTTATCGGTAATCCAGGGAATCAATCCTTGCTGGGTCAATTTTAGGGCTAGTTTTGACGCTTGAACATGCTGGCTTGGCGGCAAATAATCAATAATAATGATGGGTAATTGCATGTGTCGTAGCACGTCAATTTGCTTTAATAAGAGTTGTTGCTCGGAGCGTGGCGTTTTTTCGTAGCGTTGTTTTTGTTGGTTCCAGGCATGATAAAGTGATTCAATGACCACGGCATCAACTTGAGTTTGAAGTTGGGGTAAAAGATGAAAGCCACGATTTAAAATAATTTTTGCATCCGGGTGTCGTTGTTTTATGTGTTGAATCAAATTAACGAGACCTTCAAGCTGTTGTTGTTGCCGTTTTGGGTCATGAACCGCCAGGGTGTAAGAATCTAAGGTGTCTAGAAAAAAACCGCGATAACCTTTGTTCCACCACGACTCAACCAATTGATTGATAAAAAAATCGTGCCAGTCAGAATTGGTTTGATCCATCACGCTATTATTATTCCAGGCGGTGTTTTTACCAATGACCCATTCGGGACGAATGTCTTTTTCATAAGGAACGCCTCGACCAACTTCCCCCACGCTAAGATACGCTATCGGTTGGCTATTTGGTTTGCAATCGTTAGGATTAAAATCGGAGTAGGGGTCGATAACGATCGTATCGTAGCTACAAAGTTGTAGGATAGGGGCGTGTTGACCATAAAAAAATGCGATGGAACCTTCGGCAAATACTGGGTGACATAAAAGCAATGTCATCCATAGCAGTAGAGCTTTCAATCTTGTTAACCTTAAAAAAAAATAGTTTTCAGAATGGCATTTTTATGTTGTCACGGTTTATTTCATTGCAACGTCCTTTACCTTTCTAGGGTAATTCGTTGCGCTAAATCAAGAATGGTGTCGTCGAGAGACCATTTATTTTTATAATCAATCAGGGTGTTTAATTTTTTTAAACACGGTTTACGGCGCATGGTTTCATCAATGGGTTCACCGTAGGCTTCCTCATACGACAGATGTTGAATCGGTGAGTTGCTTTGGGTTAATTTTTTGGTGAGTAGGGCTAAGTCATTGATGGAGATTTCGTTATCATTGCCTAAGTTGATAACGTCATTGATGGATTGTTCATTACTGACGAGAAGGTCAAGTTTGGTAACAGTATCACGCACATCGCAGAAGCTACGTGTTTGGGTGCCATCACCGTAAATGGTGATCGGTTCACCTTTCACCGCTTGTTGAATAAATCGAGGGACTACCATGCCATAACGACCCGTTTGGCGAGGTCCAATGGTATTGAAAAGACGGACGATGGTGATTTTAGCAGCAATTTTTCGTGCGTAGGCGAGGCTAAACGATTCGTCAGCGAGTTTGCTAATGGTGTAGCTCCATCGACTATGCGCGGCAGACTTGATGATTAAGGCATCGTTTTCAGATAAGGGTTGTTTCGGGGATGAACCATAGACTTCGGAGCTTGAGGCAATCAATACTTCGGGATGCCATTTGCTGCTAGCCACCGCTCTTAAGAGTCGTTCGCATCCAGCAATGTTGGTGGCCAACACATTGACAGGGTCTTCCAGAACTCGAAAAACACCGACGACGGCCGCTAAATGATAGATTCGATCAGCCCAAGTCACAGTTTCAGTTAAGTGCGTCCAGGTTAATATATCGGCGATTTCATATTGAAAATTAGGGTTGGGTATGTAGGGCGTAATATTATCCATGCAGCCGGTGCTGAGGTTGTCAAGAACATAGACTTTATCACCTTTGTTTAAGTGATATTCCACGAGGTGTGAACCGATAAATCCTGCGCCGCCGGTGATAAAAACATGCATGTTGTATATCCTATACTAATTGAGTTAATCATTAACTTAGGCTTATTGTCGTGTTAATGCATCCTACCATTTTTCTTGAAAGTAAAATACTTCGCTTATGCGAGGGTTCTATTATATCTTTCAAAAAAATTTTTCCTATCACTTTGGATATAATATTCGTACTTATTTGATCATGATTGTGTTTGTCATGAATAGCTTGTATTGAAATATTACAGCCATTCATTCATAATATGATCTGGATTAAGTTTCAGGAAGAATAAAGAGCCATGTCCGAACGCCTTGACAGTCGTCACTTTAAAATGATTCTGGAATTTGCCCCGGCGCCTATCATCATCATTGGGATGGAAGGGACTATTTTATTTGTTAATAACGCGGTCGAAAATTATTTTGGTTATCGTCGTACTGAGATAACTCATCAACTAGTTAGTAGCTTAATTCCTGAGATAAGCAAAACTGACTTTACAAAAAATGAAGACTTGCAATTTCTCATGCTGCTCTTAAATCGAGGCCTCGATGTGCATGTTCGGCATAAAAGCGGGTACGATATTCCTGTGGATATAAGCTTAAGCCCCGTGGTAACCACAGAGGAGCAATCCTTAATTACCGCCATACTTCATATTCGTCATGATGTCCATGCTCATGAGGAAAATTTGTATAATTTGGTTCAGCGAGACTCTCTAACGACTCTTTTTACCCGAGATTGTTTTAAAGATAAACTGCGTTATGCGATTAATTTAGTTCGAAACACCAACAAAATACTGTCTGTTCTTTATCTTGATATTGATCATTTTAAGAATATTAATGATACGTATGGACACGCTATAGGGGATCGCGTGCTTAAATTATTTGCTAGTCGATTAAAACAAAGTTTACGAACGTGCGAAGTCATTGCACGATTTAGTGGCGATGAATTTGTTTGCCTTATTACAAACATTGAACGCGAAAGCGATATTGATGTGATTGTTAGCCGAGTTTTTGAATCTATTTCTGAACCTTTTTTTATCGAAAATAAAAGTTTATCCATCAGCGCAAGCATGGGGATTAGTCTTTTTCCAAAGGATAGTGATGATCCGGCAATCTTGATTGAAAAAGCCGATTTTGCGATGTATGAAGCTAAAAAGAACGGGAAAAATGGTTTTTGCTACGCCAGTGAATCAGTTCTGTGTTAAGTGATTTTCGCAAGACGAAGACAAGCTTATTGGGTAATGGAATAGGGTGAGCTTCTTATCACTTAAAGCATCGGATAATTATTTCTAGGGA
>JAOAUB010000044.1 GCA_030157805.1 Legionellaceae bacterium | reverse complement strand
TGGTCGGGACGGAAGGATTTGAACCTTCGACCACTAGCACCCCATGCTAGTGCGCTACCAGGCTGCGCTACGCCCCGAATAAGCTGGAATATTAACCGGTCTTTTATAAAATAACAAGAAATAAGCCACAAAACCTTGTAGTTAAAATTTAATTTTTTGACTTGCCGTGTTATTCCGCAACCTTAGTGCTTCGTCAACATTTAATCTTAAGGGGCTTAATCTTAAATCAAAAGTATCATGGTGACGCTTATTTCACGCGAAGCACGCATTGTGCACGAAAAACAAGCACCGACTATAACAAGACCACGACATGCTAAACGTCAACCCTTGATAAAACCCTAATCCTCACCTTGATTTTAATTAACACAATACCTAAGCAAAGGCGTTAATTCCTGTAATATGTCGGCCCAATACCAAGGTATGAACATTATCAGTGCCTTCGTAGGTAAACACAGACTCTAAATTCAGCATATGGCGAATGACGGCATATTCAAGACTAATTCCATTAGCACCCAATAAATTACGGCATTGGCGCGCAATTTTTAATGATTCTCGACACGCATTGCCTTTCGCTAAAGAAATCATAATGGGTGTTTCTCGACCTTGCTCTTTAAGACGGCCAATGTGCAAGTTGATGCATTGTGCCTTAATAATTTCCGTATACATTTCGCTTAATTCTTTTTGAATTAATTGAAATGACGCCAAAGGTTTATCAAATTGTTTTCGAGATAATAAATAATCTCGGGTAATATCAAAACACGCCATGGCAGCGCCAATAGCGCCCCATGCGATACCGTAACGTGCTTGATTCAAGCAAGACAAAGCAGCACCTAAACCTTTTTCAGTGCTGGGCAAATAATTTTCATCAGGCACAAAGACATCATCCATAACAAGCTCACCTGTTATTGATGCTCGTAAGGACATTTTTTGTTTAATTTCTGCAGTGCTGAATCCTTTGAAATCTTTTTCAATGACGAAGCCACGAATACCCTGCTCTGTTTTTGCCCAAACAATCGCTAAATCAGCAATTGGGGCATTAGTTATCCACATCTTAGCGCCGCTAATTCGCCAGCCACCGGGCACTTTTTTGGCGTGGGTACGCATACTGCCGGGATCAGAGCCTGAGTCAGGTTCAGTCAAGCCAAAACAACCAATCAATTCACCCCGTGACATAGCGGGCAAAAAACGTTTTTTTTGTTCCTCATTGCCAAACTGATAAATAGGGTACATGCACAAGGAGCTTTGTACGGAAACGAAACTGCGTAGACCACTATCGCCGCGTTCAAGCTCTTGGCAGACTAAACCATACGCGACATAGGACGCTTCGGCACCACCGTATTCCGCCGGCAGCGTTAATCCCAACAAACCTAAATCCGCAGACTGTTTAATTAATTGCCTTGGAAAATGAGCATCTTCAAAGGCGTCAGCCATCAGTGGTGTCACATCGTGAGTCACGAAACGTGCCACCATTTCTCGAATCATCAGTTCATCGTGGTTTAATTGTTCATCAAGAAATAATAAATCGTCCATCCGCTGTCTCCTTATCTATCGAGGATCTGTTCGTGTTTTCGCTCAAGTTAACGAAGGGTGAACAGCTCCTGCCCATTGTAAAACCTCATCAATAATCGCATCACGACTCGGTAGTAAATACTGCCAAGCGGTCCCCAGAGGGATATAACAATTTTCACCGACGAGCCGTTTAATTTTTAAATGCGGCGAAGCATGCTCAACGAACAAGGCCATGAGTTCTTCACTGACAGAGCCTGTTCGTCGCCCCTCATCAACAATGAATACCTGCTTGGCTTCTATAATTTCACGCAAAATAGCCTCGGTGGGTAATGGGTTCAACCATCGTAGATCGACGACCTTAACCGAAATCGAATGTTTTTCTTTTAAAATTTTAGCCGCCTGTAATGATAAATAATAACCATTAGCATAGCTAAGAATGACGGTATCCCCCTGCCCATGATGACCAACTTCGCCAGGTGCTATGGTTAAGTTGGTGCTGGGATAGTGCGACAACCACGCATTATCCCCTGCTTCATGCAGATCCTTGGTCATGTAAAGTGCTATTGGTTCGAGAAAGACCACAACGCGGCCTTCTTCATGCGCAAGCCGCATGCAAGTTCGCAGCATTTTTGCAGCATCGGGCCCATTGGACGGGCAGGCGACAATAACACCGGGTAAATCACGCAATACTGCGATGGAGTTATCATTATGAAAATGCCCGCCAAATCCTTTTTGATACGCCAAGGAAGCAATACGAATAATCATAGGATTACGATATTGACCATTCGAGAAAAACGATAACGTGGCCGCCTCACCACGCAACTGATCTTCAGCATTATGTAAATAGGCTAAAAATTGTATTTCAGGAACGGGGATAAATCCATTATGAGCAAGGCCTATTGCACTGCCTAGTATCGTTGTTTCATCAAGTAAGGTATCAAAAACTCGCCCCTGACCAAAACGTGCTTGTAAATCGGCCGTGACATGGTAAACCCCGCCTTTTTTGGCAACGTCTTCACCAAAAATGAGCATATTAGGGTATTGCAGCATTAAATCCGTCAGAGCTAAATTAATTTGCTGGGATAAATTACGTTTAAGAGAAAGTTGATGGTAAGAGGCTCCTAATGTCGCGGCTCGTGATGCTTCATCAGGTAGCTCATAAACGGTGGTTTGTCGTGGTCGTGGAATGATGGATGACATAATTTCAGTCACGCTGTTCATTCGTGGTTGACGGAGAGCTTCCATCGCTTTAGCCTCAATCAGCGCCCGATTGTCTTCATACAAGGTCAAGATCGCGTCTTGCGTCATCCATCCTTGTTCAACAAGAATTCGCGCGGTGTGCAACAAAGGATCATCCGCTTCGGTTTGTTCAATACCCGCGAGGGTACGATATTGAATTTCAACATCCGACCCCGCATGACCTAATAAACGAACGCAGCGTAGGTGTAAAAAAACAGCCTGTTTTTTAACTCGAGCATAATGAGCCGCCTGATGCGCTTTCTCATAAACATCGGCAATATTTAAGCCATCACAGGCGAGATAGTGAATACCAGGACGATGCTGCACTGAAGCTGCAACCCATGTTTTGGGTGTTGGCGTAGAAATTCCGATGCCGTTGTCTTCGCAGATAAACACCATGGGCAAGGGGTAATTTTGTGTAGCTAACCACGAACAAGCATTGAAAGTCGTTTGAGCCGTGGCGTGGTTGATGGATGCATCGCCAAACGAACACAGAATAACACTGTCTGCCGCTAAGTTCCCTGAAAAGCCTAGTTTTTTTGCACGATTAATTGATAAAGCAGCACCCAAGGCTTTCGGAAGGTGTGAAGCAATGGTTGAGGTTTGTGGTGGAATCGTTAAAGCCACACTGCCAAAAACTTTATGGCGTCCTGCTGAAATAGGATCAGAAACTGCAGCAACTAAAGACAACAAAATATCATTCACGCCATCATGATTTGGGCGTTGTTTGGCGCGTTGTAAATAAAAGGCTCCACTGCGATAGTGAAGAAAAGCCATGTCGGTATGGCGAAACACATGGCCAAGAACAGCATTTCCTTCATGACCACTGCTACCAATGGTGTAAAACGATAAATTTTTTTCTTTAAGTCGGCGGGCAATTAAATCCAATAAGCGAGACTTTAATTGTGAATCAAACAGTGAAATAGCTGTTTTTTTATCAAGCCCCACGTCAAGAGGTCTTGTTAAGCTTTGTGCATGAGGAAAATCACCGGTTTTAACACGTGTTATCAATTGCTCATCCACAACACGAGCACGGTCCAAGGTCATTGTGTCATTCCTTTGAGGGGGTAAATCATGTGGGCCTTAGTATAGTAAGATAATCCAGGAAAAAATAGATCTCTCAAACTGGACTTTAGCCTTTTTCCGCAGAACACTTAAAAACGTCCAAAGTCGAGTCAAACAGTTTGACTGGCTATTTTGGAAGTAATAGCTACAATTAGATTAATGATTAAGCAATTTTAATGATTCAATAAGAGAGGACGTTATGAAATCATTAGTTCTAATTCCTAGCGCATTATTACTCGCAGCGTGTTGCACTAATCCTGATGTGGTGACTTACCAGCAAGTGACGGTAACACCTTGCTGCCAACCAATGACGATGACGCCTTGTTGCCGGCAGGTGACGGTAAGACCAACGTGTTGTCAGCAACGCGTCACCGTCATTAATAACGAAGAACCCATTGATGTGTCCACGACAGTGATTGATTATTATTAGCAAAGCTCACCCCTGAAACCTAACGCTGCTTGCGCTCATAGGCTTTGCATTTTTTTCAATAAACTCAATGATCTTTCCTGCAATATTCACGTGCGTTGTTTTTTCAATAGCTTCTAAGCCTGGAGAAGAATTGATTTCTAACACTAAGGGACCATGATTTGAGCGAATCAGATCAACACCTGCAACACGCAATCCCATGGCTTTCGCCGAAGCGATTGCAATAGCACGCTCTTGTGGAGATAACTTCACTTTAATGGCTTTTCCGCCCTGATGTACGTTAGCACGAAACTCACCGTCGCGCGCCTGTCGTTTGATTGCAGCAACCACCTTATCACCAATCACGAAACAACGAACATCGGTTCCACGAGACTCTTCAATGAATTCCTGAACAAGAATATTCGCCGACATTTCTTTGCAAGCGTTAATAATACTCACTGCAGACTGGTGGCTGTCGGCCAAAATGACACCGCGACCTTGAGTTCCTTCCAATAACTTAATCACTAAAGGAGCTCCCCCAACCATACGAACAAGATCCTCGGTATCATCGGGCGATTGCGCAAAACTCGTGAGAGGCATAGGAAGACCTTTGCGCGCCAAAATTTGCAAAGAACGAAACTTATCACGCGATCGCGAGATAGCAATGGATTCATTCACAGCATACATCCCCATCGTTTCAAGATGGCGCAAGACGGCCGTTCCATAATACGTAATTGAAGCACCAATGCGCGGAATCACTGCATCAAACGTCGATAAGGGCTGCCCCCCACGATAGTGCACCCGTGGACAGGATGCCGCGACATTCATGTAACAATACAAAGGATTAACAATGGTCACCTCATGACCCTGAGCTTCACCCGCTTCTTTTAAACGTTGATGCGAGTACAACTTAGGGTTTGTTGCCAATATTGCGATTTTCATAACAAATTCATTTCCAACTTAAAAAATAATTAAGAGACCGCCACTAACTCATAATCTGCTGCTATATCTTCGGCCGTATTAGGGGGAGTAAAGAAGGCTGCTAATTCACCTTGCGGGTTGAATAACATCACCGCACCGCTGTGTTGAATATTATAATTCTCCGCGGGACTACCACGCTCCGCCGCAACTTTCATATAAACAATTCCCATGCCACGCGCCATTTGATGCACCGATGAACCGTCGCCGCGAGCACCAAAAAAGTGAGGATCAAATGCTTTAACGTACTGAGCCATCTTAGGCAAGGTATCACGTTCAGGATCAATGGAAACCATGACGACCTCCGGCAGTGGCTGAACCTTGTTCTTTTCTAAAAGTCGATACATTTTACCCAACTCTGCCATCGTTGTTGGACAAATTGTGCCGCAATTTGTAAACCCGAAAAAAATCATGGTCCAATGACCAACAAGACTCTGATTATTAAAAGGTTGATCATCAGTTCCCGTTAATGAAAACGGCTTGATGGTCCGAGGATGATCCAACAACGTTCCTTTAAATTGCTCCGTCATTGCTATTTTCTTTTGAGGCCAATGCTGAGCGACAAATAATCCCGCAATTAAAGAGGCGAGCGCGACTAACAACACGACGGTTAATGAAATACGTTGATTAGCAATAGACATAATTTTTTCCTTTCTCCAAACCCACCAATTTAGGTGCCAAGAATATAGACATAATGATCAACCAGCAACAAAAAAAACAGCAACATTAAATAACTTATTGAAAAACGAAAGGTTTGCATGGCAACCAGAGGCTGTTGGCTGCGATATAAGCGGATCCCCCAATAAATAAATCGTCCATTTAAAAGCAACGCCCCCAAAAAATAGATTCCGCGGCTCATGCCAACAACAAAAGGCAATAAAGTCACAACCATCAACAAAATGGTGTAGAGCAAGACTTGTAATTTAGTGAAATCAATCCCATGCGTCACAGGCAACATCGGGA
Organism: Legionellaceae bacterium; assembly: GCA_030157805.1. Classification (GTDB taxonomy): domain Bacteria; phylum Pseudomonadota; class Gammaproteobacteria; order Legionellales; family Legionellaceae; genus JAOAUB01. Next base: position 45,271 of record JAOAUB010000044.1, on the reverse strand, counting down.
TTTTCGCGTTTTTATAATCGTCAAAACGATAAATCGCCAAGGCCCAAAAATGAGGCGGGGTCCACGTGAAAATAATCAACACCAATAATAAAGCCTGTGGATCCAACTGATTGGTCACCGCAGTCCACCCTAATAATGGAGGTGCTGCCCCTGCCAAACCGCCAATAACAATATTTTGGGGGGTTGCGCGCTTTAAATAACCGGTATAGATCACGGCATAGCCAATTAATGTCGCAAACGTCAACACTGCCGTTAAGACATTAACGAATAAAACTAAAAGCGCAAGACCCAATGAGCCTAAAATAAAAGCAAAACTTAAAGCTTGACGAACTGAGATCCGATCATTGGCCACAGGACGATGACGCGTCCGCGCCATTAAAGTATCAATATGCCTATCCACAAGATGATTCACGGCGGCAGCACTCCCCGCACAACATCCTATCCCTAGCAGTGAAAACAAAACCGTGCTCAAAGGAACCCAACCCGGTGAAGCCAAATACATCCCCACCAATGCCGTCAACAACATGAGCGCCACCACACGTGGTTTACACAACTCTAAATAATCTCGCCAAAGAAAATTATTTGATCCTAACGTCACATCATTCATGTTAAACCTGGCTTCGCGTCATACAAAACATCATTAAAATCAACGACATCAAAAGTGCTGCCATGCCATTATGAAGCACCGCAACAGCCAAGGGGAGCTGAAATAAAACATTCATAATGCCTAACACAAATTGCATCATCACGACGCCAAGCATCGTGATGACCCATCGCCGGATTCGAACATCAGCCACTGTTTTAAGCAACATGCCACCAAGAATCACTAAATAAGATGCCGTCAACAACGCACCAAATCGGTGTATCATTTGAATCGTCACTCGAATTGCGTTGTCCAACACTCCGCCTTGATAATTTTGCCCCACCAACGAAAACAAATTAAACCCTTCGGCAAAATGTAAGCTTGGTAACCATTGTCCATTACAACTTGGAAACCCAACGCACGATATTCCCGCATAATTAGCACTCACCCAGCCACCCAACGCAATTTGACAAAAAACCAGCACAACAGCAAAACCAACAGCAACACGCCATCCCGCGAACAGCGCCTTAAAATCGGAACTTAGCTGCAAGCGAAAACAGCTTAGGCTTGCAAAAATAAGAATACCTCCTAATAAATGCGCCATAACAACCACTGGCAGCAATTTTAGCGTCACCGTCCACATGCCCAACAAGGCCTGAAACACAACCAAACCCATGAGAAAGACCGGAAAAAAACACGCGATGTTTTTTTCACCACGGCAACGCCGTTTTAAAGTTTGAACACCGATAAAAAAAATGAACAAAGCTAACGTTCCTGCCGCGTATCGATGCAGCATCTCCGTCCATGCCTTACGAACTTCCAGCGGAGCAATACCGTACTGAGACTGCGTCGACGATAACACTTGGTTGGGCTCTTGCTTTGAAACGATAAGATGCCCATAACACCCAGGCCAGTCGGGACAACCAAGACCGGCATTGGTTAAACGGGTATAGGCCCCTAACATGACCACCACAAGGGATAAGATCAGCGCCACATCAACTATTTTTCGAAATCGCGTGAATGTCATAAGCTCCTCTGTAAATTCATGACCCGCTGTAAATCACTGTAAATATCAGCAGGATTCGTGGCTAATTGATAACTTAACACCAGGTAATTGTCCGGACTCACCATAAATACCTGTGACTTCTTTCCTAAAATGGGTAATTTTGCACGATTTTTTGTCGATAAGAACAGAGGGCGAATCCCCTGCTGATGCAATAAATTCGCGGTTGTCTCAAGACGAAGTGTGGCTTTATCATTCGTTAGTAGCCACAAATTCACATCATAAAATCGACGCCCTAACGCTAAGCGAATCCGCGTTATTTTATTCAACTGTTGCTGACAAAGTCGTCCACACCGACCTGGGTTCCAAACGACCAAGCTCCACTTGGCAGTTTTGGGCAAGGCTTCGACCAAAACAGGAGGTGTTAATAATTGTCCTTTATTCGTGGCCTGACCCATCAGCCAGTTAGGGTGCTGATAAAACCAATAAGCACACACGCCAGGCATCATGAAAATGAACACTAAAAAAATAATCACTCGCTTTTTAGATTTCAGCATTTTTCTCTGCTTCGTTAGGAACTAAATTCAACATGATATAAATAAAAATCAAGACCAAGGCCATCGCAAACCATTGCAGCGCGTAAGCGACATGACGCTGCGGCGGCATTGACACCACCGGCCAATCACGAACATAACCTAGGGGTGCTCTTTTATCGAGACGAATAATAAACGGATAGACCTTTTTTTGCAAAAGATTACTGATTAACTTTGTATCAACTCGTTCAATGACCGCAAGTGATGCACCATGCGGCTCTATCACATCACCCAACACCAGCCCTTTTGACGAAGGATAATACGCTTGCCCTTGGATTGACAACGACGTTGTAGGTGTTTCAATCACAGGTAAAACACGTCGTCGCAAATCACCTTTAATCCAACCGCGGTCGACCAACACAACCTGTTCTTGACTTAGTGCAAGAGGACTCAGAACATGATAGCCCCATTGATGGTCAGCATGTTGATTATCCAACAATAACGTGTACGGTATATAATGGCCGCGCAACACTAAGCGTTGAAATAAACGCGGAAGAGCCATGCCTTGACGCCATGTCGAAGGCAATAGTAAAGCTTGTTTTTTAGCGGAGCTCAATAGCTCTTTTTTCTCTTCAGCACGATCTAATTGCCAAAATCCCAGACCCATTAAAAAAGCAGTCGACACCAGGGTCAACAACGTCCATTTGATGCTAGGTTTAAATCGTCGTCGTAATAAATAAAAATCTTGCATCGCTGTGTTATCACCTACGCCCCCAAAGTATTCAAAGTATAACATGTTCAGATTGACTTGTCGGATACTTGATAAAATGACATGATGAGTTCTGCACGTAAAAAAAAGCCCATAAGGAAAACTCAGCGCCCATGATAATAAGGATTCTGGCTGTCATACTGTGTTTGTTCCTGAGTGCTTGTTTGAAGGTCGGACCTAATTATCAAGAGCCGACAACCCAAATTGCTTCCCATTGGTTAAACGATAGTTCGAAAATAAAAAAATCACCCATCAACAACGCTTCTTGGTGGAATGTCTTTCAAGATCCCACCTTAACGGCTTTAATTCATTACGGTTATCAACATAATTTATCTTTACAAAGCACGGCAGTAAAGGTCTTACAAACTCGCGCCCAACTAGCTCAAACGGTAGGCAATCTTTATCCCCAACAACAAGCCCTGACCAGCAATTACACCTATAACAGGCTTGGAGGGCAATCACTGCAAACTATCTTACCTTCGTCATTTGATACGGCATTGCTTGGTCTTTCCGCCAGTTGGGAGATTGATTTTTGGGGGAAATACCGACGAGCTATTGCTGCGAACGATGCGGCCTTTTTAGCATCTTTTGCCGCCTATGATCATGCTTTAGTCACGCTGACCGCCGACATCGCCACGACCTACATGAACATTCGAACCTCTGAAGAACTTATCCGCATCACTCAACAAAATATCAAAGTGCAAGCGATGGCGCTCAACATTGCTAAAGCGCGCTTTCAAGCCGGAGAAACGAGTTTACTCGATGTTCAACAATCACAAACCGAACTGTCGCAAACCCAAGCCATTCTACCTCAATATACCAATGATTTGCAGCATCAAAAAGATACCTTAGCGGTCTTGCTGGGGATAACGCCGGATAAGGTTGATTCCTTTCTTATCAAAAAACACGGTATTCCTAAGGCTCCGTTAAGCGTTGCCGTAGGTATTCCCAAAGAAGCCTTAGCCCAACGTCCCGACATCGCAGAAGCCCGATTAAAAGCCATTGCTCAATCCGAAGCGATAGGTGCGGTCAAAGCCAATCTTTATCCTTCGTTTTCACTCTTAGGGACATTTGCCTTTGCTTCTAATAATATTAGCGGCTCAAGCGTCGGTGATCTGTTTAATTGGCAAAATTTCACCATAACTACAGGGCCATCTTTAACTTGGCCAATCCTTAATTATGGGCAAATAAGCAACGCGGTGCGTGCCCAAGATGCCCTATTCCAACAATCCGTTTTAAATTATATGAATTTAGTCTTGCAAGCACAGCAAGAAGTGCAAGATAACATCACCCAATTGATTGAATCGAATAAAACAGAGCAATTTCTAACGACAGCCAATACGTCGGCCATCAAAGCCACGCAATTAGCACTCATTCGTTACCGCGAGGGGGAGTCGGATTATACCGCCGTACTCGACTCCGAACGCCAACAATTACAAGTGCAAACCTCATTAACGAATGCCAAAGGAGATATACCTAAAGCGCTGATCGCCCTTTATCGTGCACTGGGCGGTGGTTGGCAGCTTCGTCAAGGGAATGATATTGTTCCTCATGCAATAAAAAAAGAAATGGCTGCGCGAAGCGCTTGGGGTAATTTACTCAACAAGCAAAATCATGAGCCACCACGAACGAAAGCACAACAAACGAAGGAACGTTACTTACCCAATTGGTAATAAAATGGTGAACGGATGAACTTAAATAGACCATCAAAACAACTGGTAAAAATAGCCCTCTTGGGATTTATAGCAGGCTTCAGTTTTAACTGGATCATGAAATTCATGATGACCACAACAACAGCAAACATTCCACTCCCCGTTGTTGTGATTCAAAAACCCCAATTACGATCCATCACCGAGTACATCACTCAAACTGGCACGATGGTGGCTTACAAATCCGTTGATTTAGTCGCGCGCATAGAAGGATATTTAGATTCTAACGAATTCACCGACGGGACCTTTGTCAAAAAAGGCCAAGAACTGTTTGTCATTGAGCCAAAACCTTACTTGGAAAAATTAAAATCATCGCAAGCCTCGGTCGCCGTACAAAAAGCATCGTATCACTATGCCAAAGCTGAATACGCTCGCCAACAACAGATGTATAAACAAAACGCAACTTCACTTAATAATGTGGAAAAATGGGCGGCCCAAACCGATATAGTTCAAGCAAAAATTGCAAAAACTGTCGCCGATGCCGAAAATGCATCCATCAATTACAGTTACACGCATGTTCTTGCCCCCTTTGATGGACGCATTGGTCGCCACTTAGTCGATCCGGGTAATTTAGTCGGCAATGGTACGGCTACTGATTTAGCGACCATTGAACAAATTGATCCCATTTATGTTTATTTCAATCTTAATGAGCTTGATTTAATCAAACTGCGCGAGGCGGCGCGTACTCATCGATTTAAGCCTGAAAAAATTAAAGACATTCCCGTGTACGTCAACTTGCAAAATGAAACTGAATTTTCACATCAAGGCCATCTTGATTTTGTCAATACCGGTCTTAATGCGTCAACAGGAACGATGGAGCTTCGCGCGTTGCTGCCCAATAAAAAGAATATCCTATTACCAGGATTTTTTGTGCAAGTACGCATTCCTGTGGGTAAAGCACGCCAGCAATTCATGATTCCCGAGACAGCAATTCAATACGATCAAATTAGTCCCTACGTGTTGACGGTCAATCAAAACAACGTCGTTGTCGTCAAACGGGTGATCACTGGGGCAGTCCAACAGGAGCTGCGCGCCATTGTCAAAGGGCTTTCTGCCGACGATAACATTGTTGTTTCTGGATTACAGAATGCCATTCCTGGCAATGCTGTGACACCGATTCTTCAAACTGGGAAAAAAACTTAAATGATTTCCAAATTTTTTATTGAACGCCCCGTATTGGCGAATGTCATTGCACTTTTTTTAGTGTTTTTGGGCATCATTGCCATTGCGATTTTACCCGTTTCTCAATACCCGGCGATTGTACCGCCCACCATTCAAGTCACTACCACCTACCCCGGCGCTGACGCAAGAACCTTAATTAAAACCGTTGCACTGCCTATAGAACAACAAGTCAATGGCGTGGAGAAAATGCTTTACATGCAATCCACAAGCACGAATAACGGCTCGTATACGTTAATTGTTACCTTTGCGATCGGTACCGATCTGAACTTTGCCCAAATGCTCGTGCAAAATCGTGTGCAAGCAGCCATGGCGCAATTGCCCGACCCTGTTCAAAAACAAGGTGTTTTAGTCCAACAAAAATCAACAGCCATCCTGCAATTTGTAACCTTGACCTCCGAGCATGGTGAATACGATGGCTTATTCCTTAATAATTACGCCACCATCAACATGCAAAATCAATTAGAGCGTTTACCTGGCGTCGGCAATGTCCTTATTTTTGGCTCAGGCTCCTATGCAATGCGAATATGGCTTGATCCCAAAAAAATGTACGCCTTTGCTTTAAATCCGAGCGACGTACTCAATGCCATCAGTAATCAAAACAAAGAGATTTCCGCAGGGCAAATCGCATCTCCGCCCACGAGCGGGTCGCAGCCTTACCAACTCACCGTCAATGTACCAGGTCAACTTGCCAATCCAGACGAGTTTGCCAATATCATCGTCAAAACCATTGCCACACAACCCAATCAAAAAGCCAATGCCAGCAGCAGCGCACAAATCATCAGGATTCGTGATGTGGGGCGCGTTGAAATGGGATCATCCAATTACAGCCAACTCGCAAAACTTAATGGCAAGCCCGCTGCGGCGATTGCAATATTTCAACTTCCAGGCGCCAATGCCTTACAAGTGGCCGACGAAGTACGACGAACGATTGCGACAATGGCAAAAAAATTTCCTCCTGGACTGCAATACAGCATTCCATTCGACACCACCGTGTTTGTCAAAGCCTCCGTCAGTGAAGTCTATAAAACCTTGTTTGAGGCTGGCATTTTAGTCTTAATAGTCATTCTCGTTTTTTTACAAAATTTTCGTGCCACACTTGTTCCGGCCACCACGGTGCCAGTCACCATTCTTGGTGCGTTTATTGCCCTTCTAGCGTTAGGATTTACCATTAATCTATTAACGCTGTTTGCCTTAGTGCTTGCGATTGGCATTGTCGTGGATGATGCTATTGTGATTGTTGAGGGGGTTTCTCGGCATATTGAGCTTGGAACACCGCCCAAACAAGCCGCGATAACAACCATGGCAGAACTAACAGGACCCGTCCTTGGGATTACCTTAGTGCTCATGGCGGTTTTTGTTCCGGCAGGCTTCATGCCCGGACTCACCGGGGCAATGTACTCGCAATTCGCATTAGTGATTGCAGCAACTGCTTTGATTAGCGCCATCAATGCCATGACCTTAAAGCCAACACAATGCGCCTTATGGCTCAAACCCATCAATCCCAACCAACCGAAAAATAGTTTCTTCCAAGCATTTGATCGACTTTACAATCCGCTTGAATCACGCTATGCCGCCTTGATTGAGCGATTAGTCCATCACAGCGGGCGCGTTTGTATCGTCGCTCTTGTTTTAGTTGGACTTGCTATTTTTGGCCTAAGTCGAATTCCAACCGGATTTATCCCGCTAGAAGATCAAGGGTATTTAATCCTCAATGTGATGCTTCCTGATGGCGCAACGTTAGGACGAACGGAGCAGGTTCTTGATAAACTCAGCAAAGAAGTTTCCAAAATAGCCGGTGTTGAAAACACCATTGGCATTGATGGCGTTTCACTGTTAGACAATAACACAAGTCTTGCTAACGCGGGCGTGATGTACGTGATGTTCAAAGATTGGAGTGTTCGTGGAAAAAACGAAAGTTTACCCGCTCTCTATGCTCAATTAAACCAACTTGCCGCAAAACATTTAGACGCAAAAATCATGGTGGTGGTGCCGCCCCCTATTCAAGGTCTGGGAATGTCAGGCGGTTTTCAAATGCAACTTGAATTACAAGACGGCAGTTTTGACTATCAAAAACTACAAGATGTAACCGATCAGCTCATTGCACGAGCAAGCCGCGAGCCTGAAGTACAAAAGATGATAACGTCATTTCGTGCGTCGGTACCGCAAGTGTCCGCCCCCATTAATCGAACAAAAGCAGAAACCCTAGGCGTCACCTTAGGCGATGCGTTTTCAACTTTGCAAACCTATCTTGGCTCTTCTTATGTGAATCTTTTTACAAAATTTGGCCAAGTTTTTCAAGTTTACGTGCAAGCGGAAGCGTCATCACGAATGTCCATAGACGATGTGCGCCATTTTTATGTCAAAAATCAATCGGGGAACATGGTACCGCTCGGCACCCTCACGGACATTGACTTAGCAGTAGGCCCCGCCATTATTTCCCTCTATAATCTTTACCCATCCAGTCTTATCAACGGTGTTGCGGGAGCAGGTTACAGTTCTGGCCAATCGATTACCGCGTTAGAACAATTAGCGAAATCTTTTTTGCCTCCAGGAATTGCTTATGAATGGACCAGTACGGCTTACCAAGAAAAAATAGCCGGCAACATGAGCTATTATATTTTCCTGTTATCGCTTGTTTTGGTGTATTTAATTTTAGCCGGTCAATATGAAAATTGGCTTACGCCCATTGCCATTATTTTCAGCGTTCCACTTGCCTTGCTTGGAACTGTATTTGCTTTAGCAGCCTTGGGCCTTGCGAATAACATGTACACACAAATAGGGCTGTTATTGTTAATCGCATTGGCCGCTAAAAATGCCATCCTCATTATTGAAGTTGCGCGAGAGCAACGCCATCTTCATCATAAATCCATTATAGAAGCGGCAATTCTTGGTGCTAAAACACGCTTTCGCCCTATTCTCATGACATCCTTTGCTTTTATTATGGGGGTATTACCGTTAGTATTCGCGACCGGTGCAGGTGCTAATGCCCGTCGCTCGATTGGCATTGCGGTATGCAGTGGCATGCTGGCCTCAACTTGCCTTGCTGTGGTGTTTGTTCCGGTATTTTATGTTTTACTACAGACCTGGCAAGAGCAACGGCGTGTCAAAAAACAAACCCCATCACTTATTATTAAGGACCATTCATGTTAGCTAAAATTATTGTCATCGCAAGCATGCTTATTATCTTAGGTGCGTTAGGCAGTAGCCTCTTTTTCTTAATCACCGACAAAGGAAAAAATAATCGCACTGTCAAAGCATTAACCTGGCGTATAGGTCTTTCTCTAGCCTTGTTTTTATTTCTTTTTATTGCTTTTAGTTTAGGATGGATTAAGCCGCATTCGATTTAAAAGGTGAAAAAAATGGATTTTATAGAAAAAAGAGACCGTGACGGCGCCGCTTACTATGCGGTAAAAACTCGCGGTTTTGAATTAATCAATAATCCCTTATTAAATAAAGGAACTGCTTTTAAAGCCGAAGAACGTGAACAATTTATGCTGTATGGATTACTACCTCCCGAGGTAACCACCATCGAGCAGCAACGTTTACGCGCTTACCAATCCTTTCAAACCAAGCCCAATGATCTTGAAAAATACATTTCACTGCGAACCTTGCAAGACTCCAATGAAACCTTGTTTTATAATTTATTATGTTCACACATGAGTGAAATTCTGCCGTTTGTTTATACTCCTGTGGTTGGCGCGGCATGCCAAAACTTCAGCCATATTTATCGTCGGCCACGTGGTCTTTTTCTAGCCTACCCTTATCGCAACAAAATAGATTCTATTTTAGCGAATAACGCATTTAATGACGTCGACGTCATTGTCGTTTCTGACGGCGAACGCATTTTGGGCTTAGGTGATCAAGGTGCCGGCGGCATGGGCATCCCCATCGGCAAACTCGCGCTGTATTCTGCCTGCGCGGGCATTCATCCTGCGTCAACTTTGCCTATTTTGCTAGACACAGGAACCAATAACGAAGAGCTTCTGCACGACCCTCTTTATGTAGGATGGCGTAATCCACGCGTGCGCGATCAAGCTTACGATGATTTTATTGATTTGTTTGTCAACGCAGTCAAAAAACGTTTTCCTCATGTGGTCTTGCAATGGGAAGATTTTGCCTTACAAAATGCAACACGCTTATTGAACCAATACCGTGATAAGCTTTGCACGTTTAATGATGATGTGCAGGGAACGGCAGCTGTTGCAACAGGCACTTTACTTTCCGCCGTCAAGGTAACAGGTCTTCCTTTATCCGAGCAACGTGTTGTCATCGCAGGTGCAGGCTCCGCCGGCTGTGGCATCGCTGAACTCATTGTCCATGCTATGATCGATAGCGGCCTCACCGAACAACAAGCACGCGCACGTATTTTTATGGTTGACCGCAACGGTCTGCTGATGAAAGGGATGACCGACTTACTTCCATTTCAACAACAATTACTCAAATCCCAAGCCGAGATCGCTCACTGGCAATTAAGCAACGCATCCAACATCAGTTTATTCGATGTGATTAAAAACACACGCCCCCATGCTCTCATCGGCGTATCCGGCCAGCCTGGGTTATTTCATGAGGCGCTCGTTCGTGAAATGGCAACACACGTGGAAAGACCAATTATTATGCCGCTATCTAACCCTATTACACGCAGTGAAGCCGTGCCCAACGACCTTATTCACTGGACCGAACATCGCGTTGTCATGGGGACAGGAAGTCCTTTTGATGCCATTCTTAAGAAAGGCAAGCCGTTTCGCGTGGATCAAACCAATAATGTGTATATTTTTCCAGGCATAGGTCTCGGCTTAATTAGCGTTAAAGCAAAATACGTCAGCGATAAAATGTTCATGGTGGCCGCTAAAGCTCTTGCCGAGTGCTCCCCTGCTAAAACTCACCACGAGGCTAATTTATTGCCACCCTTAGATCAAATTCGCGAGGTCTCGTTTAAAATAGCGTACGCTGTTGCTATCGAAGCCATTCAGTCAGGACTTGCGCACCCCATGAACGATAACGAAGTACGCCTTCGAATTCAACAACACATGTGGACTCCAGAGTATGTGCCCTATCGCCTTGACTGAAGACTTCTATTTAACGTTATTGATTGAGGCATCGTTATCAAAACGTATCTCTTTCATGCCCAGCAATGTAAAGGCATAATTTAACTTGTAGAGGGGATCAATATCCTTGTCGTTAACAACATCTTTTAACGCATGGCTTAGCATGCTGCTAATATCGGCTTCTCGCTTTATTTCATCTGAAGGTATTGTCCCGGAATCACAAGCAGCCTTAATTATTTGCATTTTTTGTTGCACAATAGTCCAAATATCGCGATGTTCACCGTATTTTTTTACATTCTCTAGCAGGCAACGAATTGCTTCGGTGTACAGCTTGTCGAGATTAGTAAATTGCTCGTCACCCAAATCTTTTTTAAAAAAGAAATTCTTCATGATGTTCTCCAGCAAAGTGGCCCTCATTAAGTGGTTAGGGAGTATGGTCAGTCGGTGGCTTGGAGTATAAATCAGCTGCACTTTGAACTTGCCGTGCTGTTTGATTGGGTACTAAAACCAAATGGTTTTTACCTTCAGGAGCATACATTTGAGAACCTCCCGCTTCACACAGCACAGGAACCTTCCTTGACCAAGTATCCATAACGGGTGCGGCCTTCGAACAAAGAGCTTCAAAGGGACTGTCTTTATCCGCAACGAACTCCCAAGCTGTTTTTCTGACATTCACAGGATTTACAGCGGGTGCCTTCCAAGGTGCGGACGGATCTCTCATAGCGCCAAACGCTGAAATACCTAATTGCTCTGGAGTCACACCACCTTCAGACCAATAGTTTCCTGTTGCCGCTGTTGGAAAATCTCCGTTGGTCGTTGGTGGCTGAAATTGCACGACCTTATCTGGCGGTGGAATCATTCGTAAGGAGATGCCTTGAGTAAAATCAATACCCGCCAGCTGAGCACAAATCGCCGCTGCACTCAACTTAGGATCATTATGACGTCGATAAAAATCAAACGCGATCATCCAATCTTCTTTACTTTTAGTAAACTCAGCAGCCCTCTTTGGATATTGAATGCATGCCACCGCAAGTGCTTCTTCAGCTTCTTTTCTGGTCGCTGTAGTAATCAAAGATATCCGCATAATAGCCCCCCTACCTTGATGAAAGAACGCCAGTATTCTCCTCTTCTATTTTAAGTGTAGAAGAAAATCCTGTTAATTCAACAAGAGACGATCCATTGCTTTGACTATCCTGATATAAGCGGCCAAGGCCTCATCCGCAAATTAAAACGCCCTAAATAGTATCTCTATCCATATCATGAGCTAAAGGCCGGCGATTGGCACGAAAATAACTAAGCGGCGAATGCTGCAAAAAAGAAGCTAAATTTTCCATATAAATACACGCATAATGCTCAACTTGATACGCAAAATAGCTTTCCTCCGCTCCCGCGCGAAAAACTCGATCCCAATAGCGATTAAACCATTGGTGTTGCTCCGTTAAAAGTTGAGTGATTTCTTTATCTAACAGCGCAATTTTCTTTTGAGCATCAAGAATGAGTTCATCATAACGATTCGTATCCTCTTCAATCCGTTGGCTGCACCATAAGGTGTATTGCTCTTCAACGCCGACTTTAACTTGCATGGCTTGAGTAATTTTCTCCTGGGTCGGTAACGCTTGCTGTTGTGACGAAATCTCAGCACCTAACTCATCAACAACTAAAGCCGTTCGCCAATTGCAATGTTTTTTCAAACGCAAAATATCCCCGTAAATATGATCCCCAATATATAAAATTTCATCACCATTAAGCTCAAGGTCATCGGTGAATTTTTTAGCATTACCGCCCTGATAAACCCCCTTAACAATTTTTCCGGATAAATTGGTCATCCTCGCATCGTCCGGATTAATTTTAAGAAAGGTTAAATTATCATAGAAAAATCGCGGCTTATTGGCTGATGTAATCACAAACTCAAAAAGATCACACCAATGTTCATTCTTCGGGAGAAACGGATTAATCGCATAATCTAATAACAATTTGGCATAGGGGTATTCCGAGTTGGTCAAAATAAAAAGTTTCTTACCAAAATGCACATAACGCCTGAGCCCTTCCACCACCTCACGCTCTTTAATGACATAATGGTCTAAATTTTCACTAATAATTTTTTTTAAGCTTCCATCGGCATGAATTACATCCACCGTATGCAACACATCGAGTGCAATTTCACGATAATTAGGCAAGCTCAAAGGGCATTGATCTTTATAATCAACTAACTGAGCATATAAAACACAAAAAGCAATCGAAAACGCGGTATCAATAGCAATGTAATTCGGATCTCTTAAATCCACATAAGTACTGCGATAAATTCGCTGCTGTTCTATAAATTCAATAGGCTTTGTCCCATGATGACTATGCCTGATTGCCGCAAAACGGCTTAGTTTCAGAATATTGCCATGTTGACAATCCACCACCAGGCCACGAATGGCATGGTCGAAATCAAATTGGAAGGATTTAATTTCGCAAGGGTAGTGTTTTTCAAGAATTAAGCGCTCAACAACAAGCTTATACACCGTCTCTTCAAAATTTTTTGTGTGGTAGCGAATCAACGTATGATCCATGTCTAGACCAATGAATTTGATTTTTTTCATGTTCAAAATACGATTCACAAATACGGTTTGTTTCATGAGTTAGCACCCTTAGGTCGTCAGACCTTCTTTTTAATTTATACCCTTTATTCTTGATAAACTTATGAAAAAAAGGAATTATAGCTAATAGAACATCATGTCATAAGGATATAACATGCGACGCAAATGGTATACCGCCCTAGGGCTTGTCTTGCTGAGCATGTTTTTATTTTTAGCCATGCTACAAGACGCCCGTTGGTTTTTAGCGCTAATAACACCTTTGATTATTCTTGCGATTTATGATCTCACCCAAACACAACATACTATTTTACGTAATTTTCCAGTTCTTGGTCACATGCGCTATCTTCTCGAGTTTATTAGACCTGAAATTCAACAATATTTCATTGCCGATAATGAACAAGAACGACCCTTTGATCGAGAAACACGCTCCATTATTTACCAACGAGCCAAAAACATTCAAGACACCGTGCCTTTCGGAACTGAACGAGACATCTATCAAATTGGCTATACCTGGGCCTTGCATTCTTTAGCACCTAAACCTATTTCTGAAGTTGAACGTCGGATCATCGTGGGTGGTCCTGATTGCAAAAAACCTTATTCAGCATCTCGACTTAATATTTCAGCGATGAGTTTTGGTGCACTCTCAGCGCACGCCATTATGGCGCTTAACAAAGGCGCCAAACTAGGTGGCTTTGCACAAAATACCGGTGAAGGCGGATTGAGCCCTTACCATTTACAAGGCGGTGATTTAATTTTTCAAATTGGCACAGGGTATTTTGGATGTCGTGACGAAGCAGGCCTCTTTAATCCTGAGGAATTCACCAAAGAAGCCTGTCGTGATGAAGTCAAAATGATCGAAATCAAATTATCACAAGGTGCCAAACCCTCACATGGGGGCATTTTACCCGCCGCCAAACTAACTCCTGAAATTGCTGCGGCACGTAAAGTTAAAATGGGGCATGACGTAATCTCCCCTCCAGCCCATTCAGCCTTTAACACACCCACAGAATTGCTCCAATTCGTTCAACAATTACGTGAATTAAGCGGGGGGAAACCGGTGGGATTTAAACTTTGCATAGGACAAAAAAAAGAGTTTTTCTCAATATGCAAAGCCATGCTAAAAACCAATATTCTTCCTGATTTCATTACGGTCGATGGTGCTGAGGGTGGCACGGGTGCCGCTCCCTTAGAGTATATAAACCATATGGGAACACCTCTTGAGCCCGCTTTGTTTTTTGTTCATAATGCGCTCACTGGTATCGGCGTTCGTCAAAACATTCACATCATCAGCAGCGGCAAAATTGCAACAGGATTTGATATGGTTGTAAAAATAGCTTTAGGCGCTGATATATGCCATTGCGCCCGACCGATGATGCTCGCCCTTGGCTGTTTACAATCCAAACAATGTAATAGCAATACCTGCCCAACTGGCATCACCACCCAAAACAAACGTCTACAACGTGGATTAGTTGTCGATCAAAAAAAATACCGCGTTGCGAATTATCACAAAAACACCGTCAAAAGTTTTTTGGAAATGGTTGGCGCAATGGGCCTTTCCAACCCAAGCGACTTATCTCCTGCTCATATTATGCGACGAATTAGCACCGATAGCGCCAAACCACTCAACGAGATTTATCACTACATGAAACCAGGTCAATTTCTTAGCAATGATATTCCTGAGAATTATAAAACGCATTGGGAGTTAGCAAGTGCCGATCAATTTTGATAAAGTAGTTTTTCCTGTTCTAATAACCTCCAACGAAAGTGGCCTATGAACAACAATAAAGGTTGTTTTTTTGTTCTTTTTTTGTGCTTTGGATCCATGTCAGCGCCGGCCTATGCCTACATCGATCCAAGCGCGGCAAGTCTGTGGATTCAATCCTTGATTGCCGTTGTTGCAACCCTTGGTACGCTCGTTAGAGCTTATTGGCAACAAATCAAATTAAAAATAATTAGCATAAAAAATTATGTTGTTAAAAGACCTCAAAACGATGTACCGTTACAAAATAAAAAAAAATCTGACAACAATCCTTAATTAAACAACATCAAATTGGAATTTCATGAAAAAAAGCTGGAAACGTTGTCTATTCATTTCACCGGCATCACCTGCCAATTTATTTATTGCAATGCATTTGTTTTTGTTTCTGCCGGTGCTTTTATTTATAACAAGTCGTTATTTTTGGAACTATGGTTTTGATGCCTTTTTTGTAGTCTTATTTCCTTTATTTATTCTCTGTTACGGTGCGCTTTCCATACCGACCCTGTTCATCAAACGCGAATGGTTACACCATTATGCCTCGGTCCTAACAGGAATCGCGTTTGCCGGTTGGGCCTCGGATTGGTTTGTCGGTAGTAACGGCGTTATTGATGGTAAAACTTTTATTTTAATCACCGAACCTATCCATTTTTATGGCAATCTTCTGTTGATCGTCCTCATCGGTATTTCATTTGGTTCAATAAGCTATTACAAACCCAAATTCACGAACACCATACTGCTTTTAGCCAGTTTTGCCTTCGCAATGATTGTGTTGGGTTATGCGCTCATAGAACATAAAGTTTCATTTTTAAATTATCAACAATCACAACAAGAGTTGACCACTTTTTCAAAGAAGAAAAATGTCTTGCTTATTTTATTAGACTCCTTTCAATCTGATTTTTTTCAAGAAATTTTAAACAAGAAACCTTCCTGGGCGAAAGAATTGGATGGGTTTACTTTTTATTCGAACGCAGCAAGTACGGCACCTGGAACGATGTTGTCGCTTCCGACCATTCATTCAAGTCAAGTGTATCAGCAGGGCGAGGATCTCAGCGCGTTTTATAAAAAAAATATTGCGAAAGAATCCTTTGTCAAGCTACTTCAAACTCAGAATTATCGCGCGATGATATTAAATCCCTATTTCGGCTACACGCCATCGGGTGTGGCCCGAGTCAATCAAAACTATTTGTCATGCACGCATTTTGGCGCACTATGTGAGGCATCGCAACTCATCAGTTATTCACTTTTTAATTCCGTTCCTCATTTATTTAAAAAGTACGTTTACAATCAAGGCTTTTGGCTATTACCACAATATTTTCCCCCTGCGGAAACCGTTTCAAATCAAGTACTCTCCGTTCTTGCTTCCCATCTCAACACCGAATCAACCATGCCTACCGTCAAATTTTTACACCTTTATAGCGCGCATGCCCCCGCAATGTTAGATCAATCTTGTCACCTGCTTCGGGGACTAACGTGGACGCGTGAGTCCGCAGTGAATCAAGCTCAGTGTGCTATGGAGCATGTCATCAAGGTATTACAAACACTGAAAAAACAACACATCTACCAGCAAACCGCGATTTTAATTATAGCGGATCATGGCTCAGGCTTACCCTTAGATCATAGCTCTAATACGCTTCCCTCATCAGGAAACCCACTGTTATTATTTAAATCATTCCATCAAACAACTCAACTGAAGAACTCAAGCGAATTGGTGAGTTTAATCGACATTAAAGACATGATCTGTGAGGCAACACACGATTGTGGCACGAGCCGTGGACAAGCAATTCCTCTTGCCTTGACGCTGAAAAAAAGACATAGATTGCCATTCAACTACTACAAAGTTGATCAAGAAATCAATTTGATCCGCGTCTATCCCTTTGAAATTATCGGCTCCCCTCGCGATCCTAACTCATGGGTAAAAGTTCCGCCCAGCAAAGACTACATCCATAGTTTACCGTTTATGGGTTCTTCCTTTGAGGACTACGCAGGTTATGGTTGGGGAGCTACAGGGCGAGAGCCGTCTTGGCTTCGCTGGGCGGTAGGAAAGCAGGCTGAGATTTATTTGCCGCTACCGCCCCATCAGAAAGCGACAATATCACTCACCGCAACCACTCATCGCATGAACCAAGGCCAAGTCCTATCGGTCTGGATCAACAAGAGGTATATTGGTCAATTTCCAATTCCGGTGAATCGTTATCGTCGAATTTCGTTTGATGTACCCAAGAACGTGATTACAAAAAAACCCGCTCAAGTCCTCTTTCAATTTTCAAAATCGAACAGACTGCCAGGACAAGCCAATGAATATCCTTTAGCGGTGGGTTTTTACGGTTTTTTATACGTGAGTTAATTGATCCATAGCCACCAAGACATCATTCCACCACTTGATAATATACTTCATCATCCTTAACCATGCCCAACTCATACCGCGCTTGTTCTTCAAGCGCTTGATCACCTTGCTTTAACTCCAAAATATCCGCCTCAAGAGCTTGGTTACGGGCTAACAACTTTTCATTTTCTTCAAGTTGTACCGCTGTTTGTTGATCTAACTGCTGCCACTGACGAATACTACCGTCTCCTAACCACAATTTGTATTGTAAACCAATCAGCGTTAACACAAGGATCAGAAAAATGGTACGCATAGTTTTAATCTTAAGTGATCGACAGTTAAGTTAGTATATAATCCTTCCCCGCATAAGGTAAATGCGCTAACTCCTGAATTCGTAATAATTGATTATACTTAGCAACACGATCCGTGCGACACAAGGAGCCTGTTTTTATTTGGCCGCAATTCGTTGCCACGGCAAAATCCGCAATAAAGGTATCCTCAGTTTCACCAGAACGATGCGACATGATACATCGATACCCATTAGCTTTAGCAATTTGAATGGCTTGTCTTGTTTGTGTTAACGTGCCAATTTGATTTAATTTAATAAGAATCGCATTGGCAATGTTTCGCGCAATCCCTTCTTGCAACATCGTGGGGTTCGTTACGAATAAATCATCCCCAACCAACTGTACGCGCTGTCCTAATTGAGCAGTTAAAGAATGCCAGCCAGCCCAGTCTTGTTCATCCAAACCATCCTCAATGCTCACAATCGGATAATTCCGCACTAACTCATCATAATAAACAATAAACTGCTCACTGCTTAAATGCCTTTGTTCGGAAACAAGGTGATATTGCCCATCCTGAAATAACTCAGAGGCTGCGACATCTAATGCAAAAACAATGTCTTCCCCAAGCGTGAAGCCGGCCAATTCAACGGCTTTTACCAGTATATCGAGCGCTTCTCTGTTTGAACGTAAATCGGGCGCAAATCCACCTTCATCACCCACGGCGGTGTTCAAACCTTGTTTTTTTAAAACCGATTTCAATCTATGAAAAATCTCAACACCCATTTGCATTGCACTGTAAAAATCAGAGGCACCAACAGGCATGATCATGAATTCTTGAAAATCCACGTTATTATCGGCATGCATGCCGCCATTTAAAACATTCATTAAGGGGACGGGCATTGTCATCGCCTCGCCTTGATTGAGGGCCTGAAATAACGGTTGGTTAATAGCATTGGCGTAGGCACGTGCACTCGCAAGTGATACCGCAAGAATCGCATTAGCACCCAGCCGAGATTTATCGTCGGTGCCATCTAATTCACATAAACGTTGATCGAGTGCAGTTTGATCTTGCACTGAAAAATGATGCATGGCCTGGTGGATGTCCTGGTTAATATGAGCAACTGCCTGCCGAACGCCTTTACCGCCATAACGCGTCATATCCCCATCACGCAGCTCACATGCCTCACGGCTTCCTGTCGAAGCCCCTGATGGAACACTAGCACGTCCTAAAGTGCCATCGGTTAAGACAACATCCGCTTCCACGGTTGGATTTCCCCGTGAATCTAAAATTTCTCGACCATTGATACGCGCAATTTGCATTAAGAATCCTTTGAGTCATACCCCATGGGGGCATATTCTATCGTGAAAATAACTTCTTCGGGAAAGCAATTTTCACGATTCATGATTGATGATTGATGATTGATGCATCGAAAACAAGTCTAAACTTAAAAACGACGACCACGCTTTGACGAAGTTTGATCATTCTCCTCATCGTCAACCTGATCATTAACGGGCTCGGCCATGAATAAAAATTGCCTTCTCTTTTCAGCATCAACTGTTCGAAACTGCTCCTTGCTGGATTTAAGACTTTCCATCAAATCAGCTAATTCACTTTGAGGTTTCATCAGCGCTTGCCTAATTTCATCCATGAGTGGTTCGTATTGTCGCATGGAGCATAAATCCGCGAATTCAATAGCACTTGCAATGCGGTATTTAAGATCGTCAAAAAGAGCTTGATTTCCACCATTTTTTTGTAATTCTCTGAGCGTTTTGCTCGCGCGCAGATAATCTTGTTGACTATCCACCGCAGCAACCATCAAAGAACAATAATCTCTCAAGACCTTCGTCACTTCTTCAGCAACATCCACCTGAACCAAATCGTCCTGACCCGGTGGCAGCTGACGAAAGTCTGCAAAAAAATCAAAAAATAACGCAATCCTCTTTTCTTGATTCTGAACAGTTTGTAGCTGGGATAAAATACTAACCGCAGCATCTGCACTCAACGGCTCTGATAGCTCGGAATAGTCTGAAGAATTTCGCAGTCGTGCATCAAAAATGATTTGACATAAACGATTTGCCAGTACCGAAATCAAAATCTCGAGGGCCTTAAATTGCTCTTTCGTGTACGGTTGACCACTAAGATCAAACAACGTCATAGCACGACTTAACCCACTCAGGTCATTCTGACGTGATAAAAATTTTATAATCGATTCAAAAGGAAATTTTTCCCTTAAAGCGCGTTTTATCAATTGAACACTGCTACAAAAATAAGGGGTAGAAAATAAAGAATTGATTGTCTCCGCCGTTAAAAGCTTATGATCATCAAGCCAGCGAAGGTTGTTATTTAATTCACAAAAAGAGCTAGTTGTGAACAAATAATCAAACGTAGATTGATTTAAAGCATGGGATTCAGCTAATTTTTTAATAAGATAAACTAATTCATCCAAATACCATTTGGAAAAACTCAACAACTTCCTCAAGGACTCATCATTCAACAAGTCACTTTGCTCAACTGTCGTCAATAAATCAGCTAATTGCTCTTGCTGCTGTGGCGTGAGTTGCATCAATAGATTAGGATAAGCTTCAAAGCTTTTTTGAAATTTATTTTGCCAAGACTTTAACATATTCGCTCTTTAACAATACATCAAGTCGTTAAGAGTAACGTCACTCCACAACGTTGGTCAAGCCACTTAAAACGCCAAGAAATCGGTTTTTTTATTGATTCAATCGACTCCAATAATCAAACACCTCTACTTTTTTTGTCAGCATCCATAAAAAATGGGTTATACTAACGATTCATCAAAAATACGGACTTTTCATGCGAAGCTTAATGAACCTGTTTGGACCATCACCAATTCGTCCTATTGAACAGCATATGCGCAAAACGTATCAGTGCGCCAAACAGTTGCATCCGTTTTTTGAGGCCGTGTTAAAACAAGATTGGCAAACAGCACGTCAAATTAATGAAAAAATTGCCGCGCTCGAAAAAGAAGCCGATATTATCAAACGCGATCTTCGACTGCATTTGCCCACAAGCCTGTTTCTTCCCGTATCGCGCACCGACCTTCTCGAATTATTAAGCGCGCAGGATCGCATTGCCAATCGAGCTCAAGATATTGCGGGGCTTATTGTCAGTCGACAAATGATCCTTCCTGCGTCCCTTGCTGAACTCTTAATGCCTTTTTTAGATCGTTGTCTTGATGCCGCAAAACAAGCCTGCCAAGCCATTAATGAACTGGATGAACTATTAGAAAGTGGATTTCGCGGCAACGAAGTCAAAATTGTCGAAGAAATGATCATGACCCTTGATAAAATTGAACATGACAGCGATCAAATGCTCGCTGAAATGAGACACCGTATTTTTGAAATTGAAAAGGAATTACCTGCTATAGAAATTATTTTTTTCTATAAACTCGTGCAATGGATTGGTGATTTAGCTGATCACGCCCAAACTGTTGGCGGTCGATTACAAATTTTAATTGCTCGATAGGTAGAACTTCTTTATGGAATACTCTTCAAGTTTGCTGCTTGCTGGCATTATCCTGTGTTTCCTCATGAATTGGGGTGTTGGTGCTAATGACTTAGCGAATGTAATGAGCACCACCATGGGCTCTAAAGCAATTACGGTTCGTCAAGCCATGATTATTGCTGTTGTCTTTGAGTTTGCCGGTGCCTTTTTAGGCGGAAGTGGTGTGACTGAAACCATGCGTGATGGCATCATTAACACCAGTCAACTGCACGATAATCCCATTTTACTCATCGAAGGCATGCTCGGTGTTTTATTAGCCTGCACCATCTGGATGAATCTTGCCAGTTACTTAGGCGTACCTGTCTCCATTACCAATGCTCTGGTGGGCTCCATGGTCGGTTTTGGCAGCGTCGTTATTGGCCCCGAATCAATCCATTGGAAAGAGGTCTATTACATTGCTATCAGCTGGTTCACATCGCCCTTCATTGCCGGGATCGTCTCTTATCTTCTTTTTATCAGTATTCAACAAACTATTTTCATCCAGAACAACCCCCTCGAAAAAGCGAAGCGCTACATCCCTGTTTACCTTTTTTTAATTGGATTAGTGCTCTCTTTTATCACCGTTTTTAAGGGACTTAATCATTTTAATATTCAACTCAATTTGAAACAAGAATTGGCGGTGACGTTAGCAACCAGTATTCTTATTACGATTATTGGCTTACTGTTCATCAACCGCATTCCAGAAGTGCCGCGAATACGTCGCCGAGAACGCTTTCTTCAGGTAGAAAAATATTTTGCCATACTCATGGCCTTAACGGCATGCGCCATGGTCTTTGCGCATGGGTCCAATGATGTGGCCTTAGCTGTGGGCCCTCTTTCCATTATTTATAGTTTTGTTTCCGATCCAGGACAACCTTTTCATGCAAACAACTATCCGGCATGGACTATTCTACTCGGCTGTGTTGGCGTCATCCTGGGATTCTTGATCTACGGCCGCAAGGTCATTGAAACCGTAGGAAGTTCGATTACGTCCTTAACGCCCAGTCGTGCTTTTGCGGCAACACTTGCCGCAGCAACAACGGTTGTCATTGCCAACAGTACTGGGATCCCCGTTTCTGCAACACAAACGCTCGTTGGCGCTGTCCTTGGAGTAGGCCTGGCTCGCGGTATCGGCGCTTTAAACTTAGTCGTCATTCGTAATATTTTTACGTCCTGGGTTTTAACGTTGCCCGTGGCTTCATTACTCACGATTCTGACTTATAAGTTATTGCATACGATGATTGGATAGACCTCGATCTGATCTTACCCCGAAAAAAACAGTTTGCAATGACTAGACTAACGATCGGCCTTTTTGTTTCGACAAACAACGGCCACAAGAGAAGGCAATAAAGAAACGGCAACAATCCCATAAACAACCAACGAAAAATGCTCTTTGACAAACGGAAATGAGCCAAAAAAATAACCAAACCCTAATAAACTACTCACCCAAAGAATGGCACTCACACCATTGTAAAGCATGAATTGATGCCATTCCATGGCACTCAAACCTGCAACAAAGGGAACAAAAGTACGAATGACGGGCATAAAACGCGCGAAAATAATCGTTTGTCCACCATGTTTTTCATAAAAAGCATGGGCTTTAAGTAAATTTTGTCGATTAATAAAACGAAGGTGGTCACGCGCAAACAAGCGAGGGCCTATCATTCGTCCAATAAGGTAATTCACTTGATTACCCAGGAAGGCTGCCAACATCAACAAAAACAGCAACACTAAACCACTTAATGGCTCGGTAGGCTGCGCTGCAATAACCCCTAAAGCAAATAATAAGGAATCTCCCGGCAGAAATGGCACAACAACTAATCCTGTTTCACAGAAAATAACTGCCGTCACGACCCAATAAGTCCAATGACCGTACGCCGCCACAAAAGAAACTAAATAATGATCAAGATGAATCAAGCTATCAAAAAAATAATGAAGATGTTGCATCAGAAATTTTTCCCTAAAAATAAAGTATTGCTCGCAAGACAATAAGAATAATGTGTATGATTTAATGATCGTCTAGAACATAACCCAGTGAGCTCCCATGAAATGCATCGCGCTAGCCACCTGCTTTAGCCAAGAAGAACTCAATTGGCACTTTCCAGAACAAAGCTACTCACCCGCTTCCTTTTTTGCAAAAAAATCATTAGGCCACTTAAGGCAAGAACTTGCAGAGCAGATTACCGAATTTTGCAGTCAACTGCAATCCGCTGATTTTATTCATTTTAAACAAGGAAACAGCGTTATTCATATCCAAAAGATCAATGCCGATTGCTGTGCTGTGATAAGTGATGTTGAATTAAGCCAAGAGCAAATGAGGTATTTGTCACTTTATCTACTTTGCCGAAAAATTTCACTCCGTGACATTGGAGCTAATCTAGAGCACTATACTCATGATTTTAAAACTCAAGCTATCAAAGCTGATTTAGCCGAAACTCTCGAGATCATGAAGAGCAATTTAGATAAAACTCTCGAACGAGACACTAAATTAGAGGACCTTCTTGACAAATCAGCTCGACTCGAACAGGCCTCACGCCGATTTGAAAAAACCGCCAAAGCAGCAAGCTCATCATGCTGGCCTTTGTTCTCATGTACTATTTTATAATAGGGCAACCTTATTTTTTAGGCTTAACTCAATGAAATCACTTCTTATTGCAAGCAGCAACACAGGGAAGCTTGCCGAATTAACGGCCATGCTTTCCCCTATAACGTGCATTCCTCAGTCCATGTTTAACATTGAAAGTATCCCCGAAGATAAAATAAGCTTTATCGAAAATGCACTTCTAAAAGCACGGCATGCAAGCACCCAAAGCCAAATGCCCGCACTAGCTGATGACTCAGGACTTGTTGTTCCCACTTTACACGGCGAACCCGGCATTTTTTCAGCTCGCTATGCCGGCGAACATGCAAGCGATCACGATAACATTGCCCTATTACTTAAGAAGTTAAAAGGCATTCCCACCACGCAACGGCAAGCTTATTTTTATTGCGTCATCGTTATCGTGCGACACCCCCTAGACCCCACACCCATGATTGCCTGTGGGCAAGTTGCAGGGCAAATCACCGATTCACCCCAAGGTGAACAAGGGTTTGGCTATGATCCTGTATTTTATCTTCCAAGCCATCAATGCACCATGGCGCAATTAACGAGCACCGTTAAAAATACCATCAGTCATCGTGCCAACGCATTAAACCAACTTCGTCAACAATTGCAGATGTTATGAAACTAAAAAACAATGAAGAATTATTAACCCATGCTTTTTTTCTCCAACAAGAAGACAAGGTTCCCGAAGCAATCCGTCTTTACGAAGCCCTTCTTTTACAAGATCCACACGAACTTGAAGCATTAAACCAATTAGGTTTAATTTATGCTCAACAACACGACCTTGAAACTGCCCTTGAATTGTTTCAACGAGCCTTAATTATTGCTCCCAACAACCCATTGTTGCACAATAATACAGCAACAGCCTATCGCAAATTGCAGCAACTGGATGAAGCAATTCACCATTATCGCGAAGCGATTACACTTAAACCTGATTATGCACAAGCCCATAACAATCTAGCAGCACTTTTAGACTTGCAAAATAATACCCAAGACGCCTTAAAACATTATCGCGAGGCCGTGCACGCCGCACCTGACTTTACTCAAGCACATTATAATTTAGGCGTATTTTTACTTAAACACCAACAACTGCCCGCCGCTTTAATTCAATTTAAAAACGTATTGGCCTTAAATCCTCATCACGTGAATGCTCTTTTTTATCAAGGAGTTTTAAATTTGGAAGACAATCGTCTTCTTGATGCTGAACAATCGTTTAAAACTGTACTTTACTTTGAACCCGAACACGTGCTTGCATTAAATAATCTCGGCGTCATTGCCCTAAAAAACGGGGAAGGACAACTTGCAGTCGACTATTTCACAAAGGCCTTAACGTTTGATAATGATCATGACGAAGCACGCAGTAATCTAGCAGCGACATTTTTAAGTCATGACCGCTTTGAAAACGCACTCACTCACTATCACGTGTTATTAAAAATGAAGCCTAATAATCTTGATTATTTATATAACGCGGGCATCGCTTTCATGGCGTTAGGTCACCTTAAGGATGCAAACCATCATTTTGAACAAGTGCTTCAACGCCAAGCCAATCATGCCGCCGCTCTGAATAATTTAGCCGCCATTGCTCTTCGTTTAAATGACAAAAACCGCGCTATCACCCTACTGCAACAAGCTTTGGCCGCAAACCCCAACGATTCCACAAGTGAACACATGTTGAATGCGCTGGAAGGAAAAATTAAAAATCCCGTCACGAGCACTGATTACGCGGCTAATCTTTTTAACAATTATGCTTTTCATTATGATAAGCACCTGCAAGAGCAATTGAACTATCAAATTCCACAGCACTTACAGCAGCTTTGTTTTGACTTTAAATTAAGCGCTCTCCAAAAAACCCTCGACTTAGGCTGCGGGACAGGGCTTTGTGGCGCCGTTCTAAGACCTTTAACTCAACAACTGATTGGCGTCGATATTGCGGCTAAAATGATTGCTCAGGCCCAAAAGAAAAACATTTACGATCACCTCATTGAATCAGACATTAGGGCGTTCTTACAACCACATCACGAGAACTATGATTTGATGGTTGCTGCAGACACACTGCCTTATCTTGGTGAACTTGACACTTTATTTACTGCAATAAACCAACATCTCAATCCGGGCGGTTATTTTATAGGCACGACTGAAATTAGCGACACCTTTCCCTGGCAACTGCAGGCTTCAGCGCGATTTAGCCATCATCAAGATTATTTGCAACAATTGTGTGATCACAACGAGTGGGCATTACTTCGTTGCAAACCAGTAACCGCCCGTCTTCAAGACAACAAGCCATTACTGGTTTACGCTTTTATCGCTCAAAAAGAAACCAACAAATCGTGATCGATCTTTTTTAATTCACTTCTGAACAAGGTTTGAATTGCGCTCAGACTGACGTCATCTATCGCCTCAAAACGCGCCACCAAACAAGGCGTTGTATTGGAAGCACGGATCAACCCCCAACCATGAGCAAACTCCACGCGTAATCCATCAATGGTAATGACGTCAGCTCCCGGAAAAATCGCCTTCTTGCAAAAATCGACCATAAAAGAGAATTTTTTTTCCTCAGCAATGGGAATTTTAATTTCAGGCGTATTCACGCTGTCTGGAATTCTTGCAAATTGTTCGCTTGAAGTTTCTGTAGATTGGCTAATTAACTCCAATAAACGGCAGGCACTGTACAGCGCATCATCAAAGCCATACCAGCGATCTTTAAAAAAGAGATGACCGCTCATCTCCCCAGCCAGCGCAGCATTAGACTCCTTCATGACGCTCTTAACAATGGAGTGCCCTGTGGGACACATTTTAGCGACACCGCCAGCGTCCTGTATCACCTGCATAAGATGAGTTGAACATTTCACATCAAAAACAATCGTCGCCCCTGGAAGCTGTGCCAATAAATGCTGCGCGTAGTACATCATCAAACGATCGGGCCAAATGACCTCACCTCGATTGGTCACCACACCTAAACGATCAGCATCGCCATCAAACGCCAAACCAAGATCCGCTTGATGCTCAAAAACAGCTTGTTTTAAATCATCCAGGTTTTCTTCCACGCTGGGATCCGGATGATGATGGGGGAAATGTCCATCAACGTCGCAATACAAAGGAATCACGTCACAGCCTAATTGACGCAGAACCACAGGAACTATGGGCCCTGCGATACCACTACCGCAATCCACCACCACTTTCAAGGGACGCTTAAGCACAATGTCTTGTGTAATGCGCGATTGATACTCTGGTAAAATATCATAGGTTCTAAACGTGCCTTGACCGTTGCGATACGCCCCTTTCATCACTAAGTCATAAAGGGCTTCCACATCCGAGTGCAATGATGTTTTGCCGGCTAAAACCATTTTGATGCCGTTATAATTGGCCGGATTATGACTGCCCGTCACCATAAGACCTGAATCAATGCCTTGAGTATGGGTGGCGAAATACATCACCGGCGTTGCCGCCATCCCCAAATCAACCACATGAATACCACTCGCAAGAAGACCCTGCATTAAGGCTTGTGTCAGCTTTTCGCTGGTTAAACGCCCATCACGAGCAACAAGAATAGTATCTCGTTCAAGCGCATACAAACGAAGCGCTAAGGCCCTGCCGATGGTATAATAAGCCGACTCATCTAACTCCGAGTCAACCACACCGCGAATGTCATACGCTCGAAACACCGAACGTAAAATGGTTCGTTCTTTATAATTCATTATTGTCGCCCCGAACTGCCAAACCCACCCTCACCACGCACCGTCTGCTGAAATTCATCAACCACCGTCAACGTTGCTTGTACGACGGGAACAAATACCAATTGCGCAATACGCTCTCCCGGATTAACGGTAAAACAATCCGTACTGCGATTCCAACAAGAAATCTTGAGTTCGCCCTGATAATCGGAATCAATTAATCCCACCAAATTACCCAAAACGATACCGTGCTTATGTCCTAGACCCGAACGAGGCAGAATCACTGCGGCGAGTTTAGGATCAGCAATATAAATTGCAAGTCCGGTGGGTAATAACCTGGTTTCGCCAGGAGCAATTTGCAAAGGTGCATCAAGACAAACGCGCAGATCAAGGCCCGCTGACCCTTCTGTCGTGTACGTTGGCAAGGGAATATCTTGCCCCACCCGTGAATTTAAAATTTTTACCTGTATCGTTTGATGCATCAATGCGTTCCTCGCTTCGTTTTAAACATCAGCATTGTGCATATTTTTAGCTAAAATTGCAATGATTTGCCCGGCTAAACGCGTCTTATGCGCTTTGGGCAAGCTAACTTCCTTATCCACCGTGATCACGGTCACCTCATTATCCTCCGTCTCAAACCCAAGCTCCTCACCCACATGATTGGCCACGATCATATCGAGTTTTTTAGTTTGCAGTTTGTTTTTCGCATGAACCAACAATTCGCTTGTCTCCGCAGCAAAACCAACCACGTAAGCGCTCTTCTTCGTTTGAACCACCTCACTGACAATGTCAGGATTAAGCTTAAGCTCAAGAGACCAAGAGGGTTGATGATGTTTTTTTATTTTCTGCAAAGCGGGTTTTGCCACCGCATAATCAGCAACAGCAGCACAGGCAATAAAAATCATCCCCGGCTCCAAATGAGCCATCACTTGTTCATACATCATTTGTGCTGATTGAACCGATTTCAAGGTCACGCCGAGCGGGCATTTTAACGCTGTTGGACCACTAATCAGCGTCACATCAGCACCTGCCATTTGTGCCGCCATCGCTAAAGCATACCCCATTTTTCCGGAGCTACGATTACTTATAAAGCGCACCGGATCAATGGATTCGCAGGTCGGCCCAGCAGTCACCATCACTTTTTTACCGGACAACAAATTTTGTACTGCTGTTAATCGCAAGGCATGAATAATATGCTCGGGTTCAGCCATACGCCCATAACCAAACTCTCCGCAAGCCTGCATTCCTTCTTCAGGACCAACCATGATGACGCCGCGTTCACGCAATACGCTGCAATGTTTCATTACGGCTGGATGCAACCACATACTTCGATTCATTGCTGGACAAACAAGCACAGGAACTTCGCAAACCAAATACAATGTAGTCAATAAATCATCAGCTAAACCATGGGCTAACTTACCCAAACAATTGGCCGATGCCGGGGCAATGACTAAATAATCAGCCCAGCGTGCTAATTCAATATGCCCCATGGCCTTTTCTGCTGCAGAATCAAATAAATCACAACGCACCTCATGACCGCTTAATGCCTGCAACGTCAACGGCGTAATAAATTGTTGTGCGGACGTCGTCATCACCACACGCACGTCAGCACCTAAGCGTGTTAACTCTCTCACAAGAAAAGCCGATTTATAAGCCGCAATACCGCCACAAAGACCAAGTACTATTTTTTTTCCAATAAAATCTTGCATGATTTGTGCTAATTTTGATAAGAATAACTGCGATCAAACCATAAAGTTCGTCGTAATGGAATAGATCATGAATTGAGCCTAAATGATGACGAGCAACATATCATTGCCCTAACTTCCAAAAAATATGCTTTTTTGAAAGGTCTGAGCTACACTAATCATGAGTCACAACGTTTTATACTCTGCGCACTTGCGTTTTCGGCTGTGAGTAGATGATGAATCACTAAAGGAGACACTCCCATGAAGGAACTGATACGTTATTTGGTTATTTTCGGCAGCCTAGTTTTTTTTTCAAGCATTTCTTCTGCAGCAACGGCAATTTGTCAAGCTAGCAATAATCGAACAGGACAAACATTTAGTGCCGATGGCGGTGGACCAACGCAGCCTGAAGCCAATCAAGTCGCTCAAAGCAAAGCCATGGAAAAATGCCATGAAGAAAGCAGTCGATGGCCAGGGCAATGTTTTGCGGCTGGATGCACTCCAACCTAATTTTTTAGACGACATCACGCTCTGCCCTCATCGAATCCCCGCTCTTGCGGGGACGTTTTTCAGACTGCTGCATCACATGATTCATTTATGAACGAAAGAACACCCCTTTCGCTTGTTTTGAAACTTCAGCCTCCGATAGCCCACTGAAAAAACGCGTCCATGACGTTAAAGCAAAACCACCCCATCGTTCGTTTTGAGGATTTAATAAACTTTCAACCTTCTTTTTTTGAAGAAGATCGGCTTTGTTGCGTAACTCATTGATTGTTCAACTTGAGACATATATCAATCTTTATGATCTTTCAATAACCACAAAGCTTTAAAAAAATCATTCAAGATCTTGATAACCCTCATTCTCATGTCAAAAAGACGATGATCCTAAGCTTCAGCAGATTTTTATGCGTAGTCTATAATTTAAACAAGTGGTGATCGTTGGTGAGAGAAAATGGCTCCTATGACTACAACTAATTCAAGATGTGATATTCATCTATTAATCATGGCGTCAGAATCGGCTTATTGTGTCAGCAAAGATAATACGGTTGATAGAGAAAAATACAGAACCGTCATAACAAGTATTGAGGAACGCGGCTACCAGATCAATAAGGGCATTGCGCCACAACATCAGCTCGGAGGAGGAACGACTCCTTTAGCGGCGACTTGCTTGACGCCAGTAAACGGCGATGGACCGATTGTAATCGCCTTTCGGGGGACGGAAACGAAGGGGGATGTTGTCTCCGATCTATTGATTGGTACCAATGGCGTCGTAGAAAAAAAATTTCGTGATGCCGCTTTTAAGTTTTACACCGACACAAAAAAAAACTATCCAGAGAGAGAAATTATACTCACGGGCCATTCTCTAGGAGGTCATTTAGCTCAATATGTAGCGACCAAAGCCTGTAATGAAGCAAACATGGCAAGGCAAACGCTTCCAAACTTGCAAGTACGCACATTCAACACTGCGCCCATTAATACAAACCATGATGCTTTTTTCAAAAAGCATCATGGTTTTCTCGCTCGATTTGTTAATTATCGTCTATCACCTGATTTAGTCAGTGATTTACCCACCAAAAAATCTTATGGTGATATTTTTTCTTTTCCGAGTAAAAAAAACTTTCTCAAAGCACATACTCTGCAAGCGATGTTAACCGACTTACCGCCTGATATTCTTAAACAAGAGGTCGGAGGTCGCACCCTCAAGAGTTTGCAACATAACCTCTTGTTAGAACAAGTTCGTGGCGCATTTAAATCATATCACTGTCGAATAGAAGGTCAGTG
This sequence comes from Legionellaceae bacterium, assembly GCA_030157805.1. Taxonomy (GTDB): domain Bacteria; phylum Pseudomonadota; class Gammaproteobacteria; order Legionellales; family Legionellaceae; genus JAOAUB01. Next base: position 14,248 of record JAOAUB010000044.1, on the reverse strand, counting down.
GTTTTCAAAGTATCGACAAGGAAGCAAAAATCTTAGCGTATTTAACAGCGTTAAAGAGGACATCTTGAGCGCTCTCGAAAATAAAGATTACACCAAGGCGTTAAATCATATAAAGACCATTGAGGGCCAATTATCGGGCTCAGTATCAACTAAGATCCTTAATATATTAAAAATAAATATTGAAATCATGAAAGGAGGCGATTTAAAAAAAGCATTGCAAGACCTCAAAAAAGATAACCTATTGAAAGAACCGAATAGCGATCATGATAGCCACGAACAACCTAAAGGCCCCGATCTGAATCACTAGTGCCTCACCTTGTAACGAAGGCGTGTCCATGATTAAAGAAATTTTCACCCTGGACGAAATATCAAGTATGATGATAAGAAGATGCTTCACTTAACGGAAGACCAACACCATGAAAAAACTAATCACGCTGATTTTATTTACCATACTTCCCGTAAGCTTTGCTATTGCCATGACCAATTGTGATTTGACCCATTTTCGTTGGGACTGCGATCTTCCCATGAAGACAATACCAACCCATGCAACTCCCGCTATGATTTACTGCGATGACATCAAAGGCTATTTAACTCCGGCCCAGTATGATACGTTAACGCGTTATCATCGCCGCAACATTAACATGGTTATTAAAGTCAATGGAGAATACATTGCAAGCCCCTGTGTACCAACACGACAATACGACTATCGCCAATAAATTAAACGCTCTTGATAGTCAACAATTTGCTATTGTTGACAATTTTCTTCCGCAACAAGACTATGACGCGTTGCTGAACTTAGCCCAAGATTGGCAAACTCATGGAAAATTTCGTGCGGCAGGCATAGGAAATACCCAACAAGCGTCGCTCAATCAAGAGATTCGCAATGATCACATCTGCTGGCTCAACGACGTCACAAGCAACCCTGCAATAAACCGTTATTACGCCGCAATGCAGGACGTGAGCAATATCTTGAATCAAGAGTTCTACCTGGGGTTGACAGCGTTTGAAACACACTTTGCCATTTATCAGCCTGGTAATTTTTATCAAAAACACATTGACCAATTTAAAAACAATCAAGAGCGCCGTATTTCTTGTGTCTATTACCTCAATGCACAATGGAGTCATGCCGACGGCGGTGAGCTACAACTTTACGACGCACAGGACAACAAACTAACGAAAGTCGCTCCACGAGGCAATCGTTTAGTTTGTTTCCCTAGCACTCTGCCTCACGAAGTCTATCCGACCCGTAAAACTCGATACAGCATCACAGGATGGTTTAAAACAAGCCCATATACGCCTTAGTGTCTCCGCTTGTCAATACCAGGCACCAGGACACTTTGAGACCAACACCAGTATAGTGTATGATGGGCGATATACTTAAACTCCATGCTGCAGCGTCTGAACGTGAAATCAAATCTTCGTATCGCAACACGCAAAAGTCCACTGGCTTTATGGCAAGCGAACTTCATTGCAACACAACTCAAACAACATTGGCCCACAATCACCATTGAATTAATACCCATGGTTACCTCCGGCGATCGCTTTCTTAAAGATAAATTATTAAACGCCGGCGGTAAGGGTTTGTTTGTTAAAGAGCTTGAGGAAGCGCTACTGGATAACCGTGCTGATGCGGCCGTGCATTCCATGAAAGACGTTCCCAGTGAACTACCCGACGGCTTAATCTTAAGCACTATTTGTCAGCGAGACAGTCCTTTTGATGTATTAATTAGTCAAAACAATCTAACCCTCGACCAACTACCGAGCAAGGCCATCATCGGCACCTCAAGCTTACGTCGTCAAGCACAATTATTAGCGTATCGAGACGATTTTAATATTCAACTTTTACGCGGTAATATCAATACACGACTGAATCAATTAACCCATGGAAACTACGATGCCATTGTTTTGGCAGAGGCTGCCTTAACCCGAATGGATCTTCAACATCGTATCAGCGAAAAACTCATGCCGCCCATCATGTTTCCCGCTTGCGGGCAGGGTGCTTTAGGCATAGAGTGCCGCTCCGCGGATGAAGATACCCAAGCTTTGCTCGCCCCGTTGCATGATATCAACACGAGCATTTGCGTCCTCACCGAACGACGTGTCAACGCCCTGCTTGGAGGAAATTGCCACGTGCCCCTTGCAGTCTACTGCAAAATTGACAAGCCCGAACAACTCACCCTGCACACGAAAGTCATGTCAGCTCATGGCAACATCATCTTAAGCGAGGAGCGCTCGGGTCCCATTTCTAAGGCAGATACCTTAGCCTCTCAATCGGTTGCGGCACTCCAAAGACAAGGTGCTGATGAACTACTACGGCAAGTATGATAAAAAAACTAAACCTCCATGGCCTGCGTGTTTTAAATACCCGCCCAGAGGCCCAAGGACAAGCTTTAAATCAAGCAATTACCACGGCAGGTGGCCAAGTTGTTCATTGTCCAACACTGGCGATTCAGCCTATTCCCAAGGCAAGCTGGCTATCTCAATTTCAGCCCCTCACAAACCAATACGCTATTTTCACCAGCGTCAATGCTGTTGACTATTTTTTAGACGGCTTAAAGAATGACGCTATTGTCTGGCCAAACCACATCACCGTCATTGCTATCGGTAAAACAACCGCACAAGCCTTAACAAAAGGCAATATCCCCGTTCATGTAGTCCCCGCGATGGCTGACAGCGAACATCTTTTAGCGCTTGATATACTACAAAAAATTGAGAACCAGACAGTGCTATTAATCAAAGGCGAAGGGGGACGAACGTTAATTCCAGACACTTTAACTGCACGCGGTGCACATCTCATTATTCTCAATGTTTACCGTCGAACTATCCCTCAATCAAACCACCATGAACTTAGCCTCTTGTGGCAGAATGATACGATCGATATTATAGTGTTTACCAGTCAAGAAGCCATGCAGAACTTATTTGTTTTATTGGGCGAGGAAGCACACGCATGGTTACAACAAAAACCTTGCGTCGTCATCAGTTCTCGACTCGCCCAAGCAGCCTTAACGCTGGGAATAAAAAACAGTATTGTTTGCAAACCAGATACCCTACTTGATGCGTTGCATCAATACCAAGGACGATTAATCCATGCAAAAAAATTCCGACACGCTGCAACAAAAGACCTCTGATGGTGTCGCCGTTAACCCGACGATACCACCTAAACCACGCCACCACAGAAGGTTAGTGACGTTGTTCTTCATCCTCACAATGGCTTTGCTGGGCGCCATCGCTTACCTTAAGATGACAAAGCAAGCATTACAAATCGCCCAAAATAATTCCATACAACAGATTGAGGCTTCACTGAGCTCGTTAGCTCAACAACAAAAAGCACTGCATGATAATTTCAACAACACCAACCAGCAGATCCAACGCCAACAACATAAGCTGCAACAACAGATCAATGGATTAATCAACGACGTAAAATCAGAGCACAACACTGAGGCGGCGCAACAAGCATGGTTATTAAACCAAGCGCGCGATGTCCTGGAGCTTGCTCAAAATAATTTACGCTGGAATAATCATCAAGAAGACGGCATGATCCTATTGCAAGAAGCCGATGCTTTATTACAACAAATCACCGATGAACGCCTCGACGCTGTAAAACAACAAATTGCTAAAGAAATTGCGTCATTAAAATCCATTCCTTTTGTCGATGTTGCTGATTTAATAAAGAAATTGAACAACGCAGAGACCGCAATAACTTTGTTGCCACAAAAGCCCTTAACGCTAAATCCGATATCACAACCCAAGCAAGGATCTTGGAATGAGCCTTGGCAAGCCAGTTTAAATTTACTTGAAAAATTAGTGATTGTACGCCATCACTTGCCTGACGAAGCATCTCAACTTTCGCCACTTCACCAACTCGTCACGCGTGAACAAATCACGATTAATCTGCAGGAAGCACAATGGGCACTTTTACACAACCATCCCAAGCTTTATCAACAATCTCTTGCGCAAGTCATAACAAGCATTCACCATGGTTATGCTACGAATAACACTCAAGTAGAGGCTTTGATGACTCAGATACAACAACTACAACAGGTAAAATTGATCACGACCAAGCTCGATATCACGCCCTTGATCAACGAACTCAACGACATTATCAACAGCAGTCCTAGTCGCATGACCACCATACCAAAAATTAACAGCTACTCTCCCCAGCAAGGAAGCCATTTGCCATGAGCCGTATTTTAATGAGTTTAATCCTTCTTTTTTTTGCGACTTACTTAGGCCTGCAATTAAATTGGGACCCAGGATATGTCCTAATTGCAATTAACCAATGGACCGTTGAAACCACCTTATGGTTCAGCATATTAGCCCTAGTTGTTGGTTTTTTTATGGGGCATAGCCTACTTCTTGTGTTCGCCCGCCTAATCCAAACGCCTAAAAATTATCAAGCCTGGAAGACCAGACGTCGTTCAAAAATGGCCCATGATAAAACACGCCAAGGTTTAATTGAGTTCAGTGAGGGCTACTGGGCCAAAGCGAAACATCACTTAATTAAAGCCCTTCCCAACAGCGAAACTCCGTTACTGAATTATTTAACCGCCGCTCGTGCGGCGCAAGAAATGGGCGATAATCAATCACGTGATGATTATTTACGTCAAGCGCAACAATCCATGCCCGAAGCTCAAATTGCCGTTGAACTAACCCAAGCACAACTCCAACTCGCCAATAAACAATGGGAACAAGCTCTGGCTACCCTTCGACATTTACAGGATATCAATCCTAAACATCCCTACGTGCTGAAGCTCTTAATGGAGCTCTATCAGGAAGTCAAAGATTGGAATGCACTGATTCAACTCTTACCCGAATTAAAAAAATACGACATATTAACCAAATCTGAGTTTAATAAACTGGAGCTTCATACTTATTTACAAGCACTGCAAAATCGACTCAAGCAAGGGCAACATGAATCAATCACCCAATTCGTGAATCAACTACCGAAATTCTTGCGCTACAACCCAGAAATTATTGTTGAATATACACGCTATCTTATTGCATCCAATCAATCACCGCAGGCAGAAGCTATTCTGAAAACAAGCTTAACTCAACAATTCAATAAAAAATTAATTGCACTTTATGGCATCACCGCCACAACCAAGGACCAATTACAATTTGCCGAATCTTTTCTTAAACACCAAGCTAACTCAGCCGAATTGTTTCTCTGCTTAGCTCGCTTAAGTAACGCCCATCAATTGTGGGGAAAAACTAAAACTTATTTAGAACAAAGTTTATCTCTCAACCCAACACCCGCAGCTTATGCTGAGCTAGGTAAGTTGCATGAAGCACTTAACGCACCTCTTGATGCATGCGCCGCTTATCGTGAAGGATTACTCGTCGTATTAAAAGGAGAACAACATGCCCTTTAAACCCGTAACGCCTGCGGACAAAAAAAATACAGACGCCGATTCAGAACTCAATTTAGACCCAAGCTTCAATCCTGACGAAAACTCAAGCCAAGCAACACCGGCCTGGGCAAGTCTGCAGGGCGTCATAACCCACTCATTATCTTGGCCTATAGGAAAATCAAAAACCGATGATACAACGCTTCACAACCCTTATTTTGAGATCTCTCAACATAATATTGAATACAGTATCTATTGTATTCATGGTACGGCTGATAGCTCCTATGCCTTTAAAAAAATGGCCGATCGCTTATTAGAAAACCAACCTGAAAAATCGCACAATTGGCTTCCGAAATCAATATCAAAAATTCATCTCCTTGCCTTTAACGGAGAGTTAAATGGCGTGTCTATTGAGTCTTATGCTGAGCAACTAAAAAGTAAGATCATAAAAAATAAAGACAAGCATGTTATTTTATTTGGGCATTCTCGAGGAGGTCTTGTCGCGGCCCAATTTACAGAAAATCTTGCGAACGAAATAGGTGTCACCGTTCATGGCGTTTTCGCATTTTGTGCCCCATTTGGTGGATCAGCTTGGGCCATAGCGCCGTTGACTCTCGCAAACTCGGTGGCTGAAATGAAACCTAACAGTCAGTTTTTAACTGACTTACACGCCTCCATGAGCCGATCTGAAGAGGCAAGTCAAAAATACTTTTATTTTGTCGCTGGCAATGATTCACTGGTCTCTGCTGAAAATTCCGTCATCAAAGAACATTCCAAAGAACATTCGCTAAATACGATTTTCATGCGCCCTCATGGTCATCTTTCGATTTTAAGCTCCATGAAAATATTAGAACCTATCAGCGATGATTTAAAAAAAATAACAACGCGGCCTGTAGAAGCAAATTTAATCGAAGACAATCCTATGGAAATCGCACGGCTTGAACTTGAGGCGGAAATTATTGCTTTAAAATATCGCTCTCATGTCTACAGTAGTCAGCATAAATTAAAAGTGTTACATGAGTTAAAATCCCTGCTCACGGAATTCTGCGAAGGCAATCGAGGTGAACTTTTTCCTGAAGCAACAACGTTGGGAGAATTTATTCACAACTATTTGCAAAGCCCTGATCCACAAATAGGATGCTCGCGCGACATCATTCTCAAACAAAACTTAACCCCTTCCCTTTCGTTTTGGAGCCAGCCCCAATCACGATCAGAGCTTTTCATCAACACGCTCATTCAATCACATCAAACAACACCCTTACCTCAAAGACAACCTGCACTGGTTTCAAACGAGTCATCGATTTCTTGACCTTTAAGGGATGTCGAAAGATTAGACTTGGCCTCTCGTGAAGCGCTCAACCAGATTCTTTAGGTTGAACTAACGATTTCGACAAACATCCTCACAATAGTCTAAGCTTTTTTCAACCTGAATAGTCGAGTGATGGATATTGTATGTTGTCCTTAACTCTTGCACTAAACACAGCCTAGCCTCATCACTTAAGTCGAAATCCGGCATCCATAAATGCACTGACAACGCATTTTCTTGAGTACTTAAGGCCCAAATATGCAAATCATGAACTTGCTGTACGCCGGGCTTGCGTGCTAAAAAATCATGAACAAGATTTAAGGATATTTTTTTAGGAACTGCATCAATAATTAAATGGAAACTTTCTGTAAATAATTCCCATGCTCCCTTCACAATGATCAACGCAATCAACAAACCGACCAAAGGATCAATCCATAACCAATGGGTCCATGACAATAACATTGCCGAAATAACAACGCCCAAAGAAATCCAGGCATCATAAAGTAGATGCAAATAGGCTCCACGAACATTAATGTCATCCTGACCGCGTATAAAAAGCAGCGCAGTCCCACCATTGACGATAATTCCAACGCCTGCGACAATCATCACGGGCAAAGCATGGATCATGGAAGGAGAAAATAATTTATAAATGGCCTCCGTTGCAATCACTCCACAAGAGAATATTAATAAACTTCCATTCGCTAATGCGGCCAACACCGACGTTTTTTTCATACCATAACTGGTTTTTGCGGTCGGGTGCCGTTTCAACAAACAATTAGCAACGCCTGCAAGAATAAGGCTTAGTACATCACCCAAATTATGCACGGCATCTGCCAATAAACTCGTTGAATTCGCTAACAATGCCGCCACAATTTGGACAAGAACAAACACGGCATTAACAAGTATTGAAATCAAAAAAGCACGATCAAACTCCTTGGGGGAATGATGAGCATGATGGTGACCATGGTGATGCCCATGATGCGAGTGTTCCGCATCATGGGGATGACGTTCCTCAGGGCTATTCAATTGACTCTGATTCCAAACCATAATAATTCACACCAATTTTGATACGTTCACGTTCATTCTTTTTACGCCAATCATTCGTATCACGTAACGAATAAACACAGCCGCAATATTCTTGTTGATAGAAATTTTCTCGCTTAGCAATTTCATACATTCGCTCTGAACCGCCCTGTTTTCGCCAGTTGTAAGTCCAATAAACCAACCCGGCATAGCGACTTGCCGCACGCGTCCCTGAATCATTAATTTGATTCATATCCTTCCATCGTGAAATACCCAAAGAACTACTAAAAACAGAGAAATCATGCTCATGGGCGTAAAGAGCGGTGCGTTCAAAACGCATATCAAAGCACGCGGTACAACGCTTACCTCGCTCTGGTTCCCACTCTAAACCTTTAACGCGGGTAAACCAATTATCCTTATCATAATCAGCATCAATAAATGGAATCTGGTGTTTTTCAGCAAACGTAATATTTTCTTGCTTACGAATTTCATATTCTTGAACAGGGTGAATGTTAGGATTATAAAAAAATATTGCAAAATTAATTTCAGAAGCAATCAACGCTTCCATAACCTCACCAGAACAAGGCGCACAACACGAGTGCAATAAAAGTTTATCCGCACCCTCAGGCAATATTAATTTTTCACGTTCAATCATCATCACGACTCTAATTTGATAAAATGTTGTCGATAATACACCAACTCCGCTATGGAGTCCTTAATATCATCACGTGCCAAATGTTTAGACTCTTTGACAAATCCCGCCTGTAACTCAGGCCGCCACCGCTTCACAAGCTCTTTCAGCGTACTCACGTCCAAATGGCGATAATGAAAATATTTTGCCAACTCGGGCATGTAATTACACAAAAAACGGCGATCTTGACAAATACTATTGCCACACATCGGCGATTTACCTGGATCAATGTATCGTTTCAAAAAATCAATCGTCAACTGCTCAGCTGCCCGTTCATTCATGGTGGATTGCCTAACTCTCGAGATCAAACCTGAGTGCTGATGCTGACGAGTATTCCATGCGTCCATACCTAACAATCGTTCTTCGTCTTGCTTAATAGCGAATACAGGGCCTTCAGCGAGAATATTCAGATCAGAATCCGTAATCATCGTGGCAATTTCAATGATACGATCGGACTCGGGAAGTAAGCCGGTCATCTCAAGATCGATCCAAATTAAATTATGATCACTCTTCATGGGGTAAATCCTCTCTCTTTTAATAATTTCACCGCCTCCACACGAGCTCGATGCAAAGCCTCTTTAATTGCCTTTCCCTCATAACCTTGAGTGATGCACTCTTGCGCTGAAATTTTAGCACAGGCATTGTAAATTTTTTGCCATAAATCACATTGCTGATAATCCACGGCTCGTCCACATCCTTGCGCGTCCGCCTCACAGGCTATCAACAAATCAAAAAATCGTTGTGGCCGACGAAACGCATCCATTTGTTCCAAAAGACTAACGACAGTTACCGGTTTTAATTCAAGCACACGATGAATATTTAAATGATAACATGAAACCATAACCCCCAACTCTCGGTATTCATTAGGGATCCGAAGCCGTGCGCATAATCCCTCTATCAGGGCAACTCCACCCTGCTCATGCCCATGATGTTTGGGCCATAATGACATTGATGTTCGTCCTTTACCGAGATCATGCACTAACGCTGCAAAGCGCACTTTAGGATCCGCGGTTCGAGCCACTGCCGCTTGTAAAACCATTAACGTATGCACGCCGCTATCGATCTCCGCGTGATATTGTGGCGGATTGGGCACACCAAAAAGTTGCTCAATCTCGGGTAAAATAACTTCTAACGCCGCACAAGAGCGCAAGGTTATAATAAATGCTTCAGGATTTTTCTCAAGCAAACTTCGTTCCCATTCCTGCCACACGCGTTCAGGAACCAAATGATCAAGTTCGCCGTTTTTAACCATATTGTACATCAACAATCTTGTTTCATCTGCCAAATGAAAACCAAGATGAGAGTAACGCGCTAAAAATCGAGCCACACGTAACACTCGGACAGGATCTTCAACAAAAGCCGGTGAAACATGACGCAATTGTTTGTTCTTCAGATCAGAAAACCCATGATACGGATCAATTAATTGTTGATTTTCATCCATAGCCATAGCATTGATCGTTAAATCTCGACGCAATAAATCTTCTTCAAGTGTCACCTTGGAATCAAAATTACAATCAAAACCATAATAACCCAAACCCGACTTACGTTCCGTGCGAGCCAGCGCGTACTCTTCACCACTGTCGGGATGAATAAAAACAGGAAAATCACGACCAACCTGCCGATAACCAAGCTCTAATAATTGGTCTGGAGTTGCCCCCACAACCACCCAATCTCGCTCAGTAAAAGGATAACCAAGCAATTGGTCACGTACAGCACCGCCTACTAAATAAATTTTCATGATAAATTTAACACGTTAATTAATACACATCAAAGTTCAAGTTTGAGACGCAAGGAATATCAAAATGAATAATATACCCCAGTCAATCAGTAAAAATGCTAATCACTTCTAAAGATGGTATCCTATTTGTTATGAATAAACGACGAATCACCAAACAACAAAATTTTCGCATCCAAAAAAATCAGGACGCTTACCAAACATTACCAGAAATTAATGATCCATTACACTCAACTCAAAATGGGTTGGTCATTACTCGTTTTGGTCGTCATGCTGAAATTGAAACCACAGAAAAACAACGGGTGCGCTGTTCTATTCGCCCCAATATTGATTCAATTGTTGCTGGTGATCACGTCATTTGGCAAAAAATAGGCCTTGATCAAGGTGTTGTCGTCAGCTGCTATCCTCGTCAAACGATCCTAGGCCGTCCTGATAACCGCGGGACATACAAACCCGTTGCCGCTAACATAACCCAACTTTTAATTGTTGTTGCACCAAAGCCTGAAATCAGCTGGACGTTGCTTGATAGTTATTTAATTATGGCTGAACTTTTAAAATTAAATGCTTGTATTATTCTCAACAAAGTTGATCTTGAATGCGAAGCCATCAAAAATGAATTGTTGGCCGACTACCAACCCTTAGGTTATCAGACGCTCTTCTACAGTAAAAATGACAAGTTAGGGTATGAAGCACTAAAAACTCTACTGCAAGATCAGATAAGTGTTTTTGTAGGACAATCCGGCGTAGGTAAATCGTCTTTGATTTCTCAAATTTTACCCCACGAATCAATCGATATTGCTGAAATTTCAAAAATATCCGAATTAGGCTGTCATACCACAAGCAACTCTCGACTTTATCATCTTCCACAAGGTGGTGAATTAATTGACTCCCCGGGAGTCAGATCATTCAGTCTTTGGAAAACAACAAGCCAAGATGTGCTCTATGGTTTTAGAGAATTCAGAAAATTAGCAACTCAATGTAAGTTTAGAAATTGCAAGCATGTTAATACACCAGGATGTGCTATTTTTGATGCTGTCGTCAGCAACAAGATCTCTAAAAAACGCTATGAGAGCTTAATTCAACTCATGGTGCCTTGACATCCTTATGCTTTAAGCCCAAGTAACCATTGTTCGTTGATGATCTGGAGGAACAGGCTGGGTAAGTTGCAATGTGTCACGAAACGGAGGGCTTGTTGCAAAAAAAGAAATAAATCTGGAGATACCCTTAGGCCCAGTCAATCGAACCAGCTCTTTATTTTCCGAAATATCATTCAAACGGACAAGATTCAACGGCTCGTCTGACCTCAAAGCCTTTAAAACATCACTTTTTATTATTTCATTCTTAGGATTATCAAGAAATTTTATCAGTGTAATATTCACCTCTAAATAAAGTTTATACCAACTGCTTGCACAAGCACTTCCAGAAACAACAACAGGCTGCTCAATCTTAAAAAGCATATCAAAGCATTCATTCAACACACTCTTTTTAAGATCATTTTTTTCTTGCGCCCAGAGCATTAACAAAACATAAAATATTTTTTCCAGCGAAAAATAAACAGCATTTTCAGGCTTAAATAAATCACCGGTCTTAATACTTATTAACCAATTGCATGTGTCTGGGTAGCGTGTTAAAGAGGCCTTATAGCCATTATCCTTAATCGCCGGCTCAATCATCGTTTCTATCATAGAAAAATAGGTTGAACGTGCCAATGTTAGGTTATTACCTTCGAATAATTCCCAGATCGCATCAAAAATTTTCTTTCCTGTTAGCGTTGTGAGATTACTATAACCCAAGGCCTCTATTATATTACCTGTACCCAACAAAACCCTAAACCGATGCGTCATTAAAGAAATTAAGATAGTCATTAAATGAATTAATGTTTGTTCATGTTCAATAGTACTGTCTCGATAAATTAATCGAGCAGATTGCGCCCGAAGACCACACCGTTCAACAAAATAATCCAAGGTATGATCATTCAACAACAAAGGCATTTCAATACTTGACCGAAGAAATGATGTTTCTGGTTGATAATCAAGAACTAGCTTGAGAAGATACTTCCCATTCGTTGCTACACAGTCTCTCTCTTTTAAAACATGATCTAAGACCTTTTTGACAGTCAGGCAACTATCATTAAATTGAATGGTATGATCACATAAATTAACATACTCTTCAAAATCGGTAGCTGCTAAATTTGTAACATAGTGCATAAAATCAGCATAAGCCAGATCAGCATTCAGACTTTGTTGCTCCGAATAAGAAGCTCGAAACTCCAACCCACCAACAAATAAACTCGCAAGCACCAATTCTTTAAGTTTTTCTACGGTATATTTAGTAATGGTTTTTTTTGCATCGGTACATTTAAAATATTGAGAACTATCAGGCATCACACGACTCACACGTTCCTTTTCCTTCGCGGTTAAAGGACAGATATTTTTTAAGTCATTACAATTATAGAACGTTCCCTTTGAACGATAGTGCATCAAACTGTGCTGCAAATAAATTAGCTGTTGATTATTCTCCGAAAGAATATAGGCGTTAAGCGGAAACGTAATAAGAGGTAACTCATTCACCAAATTTATAGTTTGTTCGAGTGTCGGAATTAAAAAACAATAATAATTTTTGTCAATAAGACCAGCGCCTGCAAGATGTTCTGCTAATTTAACCCAGGGCTTATGGAGAATGTCTGGTGTTGCAACAAAATAATCTTTTTCAGAATCAATAATCTCGTGCCATCGCAATTGATAAAGGACCCTTAATTGATCAATAATTGACGGCGTGATTTCAGTAGCTGTCAACACAGCTTCATTGATAGACTTCAGTTCCTTTTGTACCAATAAAGAATCACCCGCCTTTAAGTCAGCCACCAAAAACTGTAGCTGAGATAAACTAAAATATGGACCAACCATCATAATTTGATAAACTGGCCACACTAAAGAATTAGTACTAATCCAAGCAGGATTTTTTTCAAAAAGCAATTTTGCCAATTCAATTATTTGTTCATTAAGACATGTTGCACCAACCCAACAATCCGCTAAGACTTCAAACAGATATATTTTTTTACTATTCAAATTCATGGTCAAAGTATAAAAATAATACACTTCCTCATCACTAGCATTAATAATATTAAAATTTAATTCATTAAGTTTTGTCTGAAAAAGGCTATTATCACCTTGAGGCTGATAAGCATTTACTAGTTCTAATAATAAAGGATAAAACAACCAAGCCTTGTCAACACCACGTTGCCATCGCACAAGGACTTGACATATATAATCCCAAACGCTCTGATAAACTTCATTACCCACGCTAAAGAGTCCCTGTTTATTCCGAATTCGAGATAATTCCTTAATACTGAGAACATGTCGACTTGAATCTTGTAAAGACTGAGGAGAGGCTATTGTTTGAGAAATAAATGATTGAGGTAAAAGCTGTTTGGGTAATTCATCAATGTTATGTAAAATTTTATCAGAATCATCTAGGTAAATTTTATTTGAATGATTAGCAATGACTATAGCAAAATCAAGCCATATTTGATCAACTATAGCCCAATTAACCAATTTATTACGAGGTAATTCGTCGGAAATATGTTGCCAACGCAATGCATAGCAAGATAATAGCCAGGTCTCAATTTTCTGGCTTGATGGGTTGTCCTGAGTTAATGTCAAAGTATGGGCTTTAATTTCATTAAGCCAGTAAGTATCATCGTCACTTAATGGAACTTGTTGTGAAAGAACCTCAACAAATTGTTGTATCAGTCTGATTAACATATAAAATCCCTTCAAAACAGCCCTATTTTATAATGATATGAACAGCTTTCAAATCATGATTTATATTTCTTGTCAATAATTCTATTCCTAGTTCAAGGACAAGAAATATAAATATTAAACACTAAGGCGATTTTGTGTGCGATGCTGTGTACTCGGCACATAGGGATTACATAAAACATAGATGTTTTGATCTGATAATACGCATTTATCCTATCCCTAACTCTATTTTTTGACACTAAAATCGACAGGATTATTTGTTTTGCTAATAATATGCGCCTAGTTTATCGAACATGCAATAATTTTTATATTAAAAGATTTATCACGCTCAAAAAAAAAGCGGCTCAAGGCCGCTTTTATTTTTTTCATTTAAATCCCTGGCAA
>JAOAUB010000043.1 GCA_030157805.1 Legionellaceae bacterium | reverse complement strand
ATGTTTAAATGAGTGATTGACCGCATACGAACTGTTTTGATCATATTATCACTCACCATAAGAATTTCAATTTGATAACTTTCGATACGTAAACAACAATCAGCAGGAGGAATATAACCTAGATACTCAATAATGAGTCCACTTAAAGTACGAGGACCAATCATGGGTAACTGCCACCCCAATAAACGTATTAAATGACGCAACGTAATACTCGCATCAACAATGAACGATCCATCCTCTTGAGGCAAAATATCTTTGCTTAATGCCGCAATGTCCGTCGTATATTCACCGACAATTTCCTCTAAAATATCTTCCATCGTCGCTAAACCTAACAAATCACCATATTCATTCACCACAAAACAGCTGCGTTTTTTTATTTTTTGAAAATTCAATATCTGAATATTTAAAGGTGTTCCTTCAGGAATAAAATAAGGTTCTTGTGCACATCGAATTAAAGATTCCTTATCAAAATCCTCCTCTAACACTAGATTTAATACATCTCGTACATGCACAACACCTATCAAATGATCAATGCTCTCTTTATACAAAGGTAGTCGTGTATGTTGCGCCGTTTCAAGTTGATGCAGTACTTCATGCCAAGGTTGACTAATATCAACACCAACAATTTCTGCTTTGCGGATCATAATATCCTCAACCGTTGCTTTCTCAAGATCAAGCAAACTAATCAACATGCTTTGGTGTTCAATTTGCAAAAAACCACCCGCCTCAAGTACCACGGTACGAAGCTCTTCACTTGAGAGCGTTTCTTTTTGCATTTTATCCGCCGCAACGCCAAAACAACGCAGAAAATGATTTGCAATCCAACTCACACCTTGAACCAAAGGAGAAAGAATCGTTTGCAAAATCTTTAAAGGTAATGAGGTCGTAAAAGCAACCCATTGCGGATAAAGAGCTGCCAATGTTTTAGGAACAACTTCTGAAAAAACTAAAATAACAAAAGCCAACACCGCGGTGGCTATCGCCACACCCGCCTCACCATAAAGACGCTGACCAATTAAAGTTGCTAATGTTGAGGACACGATATTTGCTAAAGTACTACCAATCAAAATAACGCTGAGCAACTTTTCAGGACGAGCCAACATTTGATTAACACGAATGGCTTGTTTATTTTTTTTCTTAACTAAGTGCCTTAAACGATAACGATTTAAGGACATCATACCAATTTCAGCGCTGGAAAAAAAAGCCGACAAAATGATTAATAAGAACAAAATCAATGACAACACAATCAGAGGGAGCCGCACTAATACTCCTTATTTAAAAGAGACTGCCTAGCCAATTTTTCTTGTTTTTTTGCAAAAGATTCCCCAAGACTCATCGCTGCAAAAATCACGAAAAAATAACCCGGCCCGGTTAGCAACAAAAATCCATCGTTGCAACAACCCACAAGAAATGTCATTAATAATCCTACAAAAATCACACGCATTTCATTCGTAAGATAGGCCTCATAACTCAAGCTTATCATCAACAAGAAAAAAGCAACTAATCCCACTAAACCGTGTTCAGCCGCAATGAGCCAATATTCGCCATGAGGCTCCAACAACGTATTTCCCGTCAACGGCGTTCCCCAGCTCGGCACCGGCTTCTCTACGCTAAAATAATGCGAAAACGCACCGGTACCAACCCCGATTAAAGGACTTCTTGAAAACAAATTTTGTGCGAATTGATGAAACTGCAAACGATAACCCAACGAACTGTTTTGATACCCCTGCTGATAGTTTTTTGCCTCACCAATCACCTTACTGAGACCTTGATGAACCAACGGACTTTGATAAGCCAAAAACACAAACGGTACTAAAATCAATAACCCACTCAATCGATGGCGTATACAACCAATTAAAAAAATCAAGATTAAAACCGTCAACATCACATAACCCGTTCGTCCTTGATTAATGAATAAGGTGTGATAACTCAATAATAATGCGATTAAAACATAGCCAGCACGCCATTTCCCCTGAGCGCGCGCGGCGTAAATCAGTGCTAAAAAAGCAGCAAACGCCATGAAATAGCCGGTAACGATATGGTTATAAAACACTTCGCCAAAATCACTTGGCTCACCATGCATTTTAAAAAGACCCAAAACCTTCAATTCAGAACAACCCATAGTAATCAACATACCTAACAAAAACGCATGCATCGCCCAGAAACGACTTTGTTTGTCTTGAAAGCCTAAGACTAATAGAGGCAAATAAAATAATTTACTGTATTTATGAATAAAATCGAGTTGCGTGGATTGATTGGCAGGGCTCATCAAACAACCCAGAACTATCACAACAAAAAATAACGTCGCCGCAAAAAACCAGGGCGTCATGACAACCTCGAACATTTCACGACGTCGGGCGATTACAAAAGACAACACAATGGCTGCACTCGATAAAACAAGAAACACCGACTTTAACGAAACACTCACAGCTAATGATAATAAAGTTAACGCTAAAAAAATCCTCACCACCACTTGCGCATCGATGCCACTAACAATGATTTTATTGCGCAAAAAACGAACAATACGGATGGGGTTTGCTGTTTTTAACATTGAGCTCTGTTGTAAGTCCATTATCGATAATATTCACCATAAAACTAAATTCAATTTTAATTATCACATATGGAAAGCAATGTGCAACTGGTTTCTGTTATACTGACTAACACAAAAAAATCATCGAGAATACTTTTTTACCCCGACACTCAAGGCGGCTTATGTTATCAAAAACTCCATTAATTGTCCGTCTACCCAATTGGGTAGGCGATGTCGTCATGACATTGCCCAGCTTAGAAGCACTCCATCAAGCAGGATTTGATCTTCACTTGTTTGGTCAACCATGGATAATTGATTTATTGCAAACCTTCCCGGCCAAACTCGATCCCATTCCCAACTCATTTTTACAAGCTCAAAGGAAATTAAAGAATACCTTCGCGAACAAAGCCTTATTATTCACGAACAGCTTCTCGAGCGCATTGATGATGCGTTTAGCTGGAAAACAGCCCATTGCTTATAAAAACAATATCAGAAGCTGTTTGCTTCATCATGCCATGAGAAAACCACGTCATCGACATGAAGTGGACTATTTCTGGCGTATTGCACAATTAGCAACAAGCACCTGGTTACCCGAAGCATCGTGGCCACAAGCCATTCCCAAGAATATCAACTTACCCTTGAGTCCAAACTCTGAAATCAAGGTCAAAGAAAAACTAAAACAAGCGGCCATGAACACGCCCTTTATTGTACTTTGTCCTTCTGCCGCAGGAACTGCCAAAAATGGCGTCCCCAAAATATGGCCTTATTGGTCTCATCTATCCGAAACATTAGATCAGCAGGGCATTGTTCATGTCGTATGCCCAGGACCTTTGGAAGAAGAGCGTTGTCAACAATTAACCCCAAAAGCAAAATTCATGAACGGCTTAACGCTAAGCGAACTGGCGGTAGTATTAAATCATGCCGATATTGTTTTAGCGAATGATAGTGGGCCCATGCATCTGGCCGCCGCTGTAGGTGCTGATGTTTTAGGAATTTTTGGGGCAACGGATCCTCAACGCACCAGCCCATGGGGAGGCGATTACGTTGGTGAACTAGGAAAATGGCCATCGATGAATGAAGTCCTTGAGCGCATCAATAATGCGGGTGCTAAAAATAGAATAAAAAGTATATAATGTTCACCAATTTTCTATGAAATTAAGCGTTATTAGCAATTGGCTAAGCGGGTTATCGGCAACCTCTCTATTCAAGGAGTATCATTGTGTTTGAAAATTTAACTGAACATCTCGCACGAACTTTTAAAAATTTTAGTGGTCAAGGTCGATTTACTGAAGAAAACATGCAGCAAGCATTACGTGAGGTGCGCTTGTCTCTTCTTGAAGCTGATGTTGCTTTACCCGTGGTCAAACATTTCATTGAACAAATAAAAGACAAAGCACTAGGGCAAGAAGTTGACCTGAATTTAAAGGCCAATCAAGCTCTCGTTAAAATAATTCATGATGAGCTTGTCCACACCTTGGGTGATGCGCATGTTGAATTAAATTTTAAAACACAAGCTCCCGCAATAATATTGATGGCGGGTTTGCAAGGTTCAGGTAAAACAACCAGTTCTGCTAAATTAGCCCGATATCTTAAAGAGATAAAAAATAAAAAAGTCATGCTCGCTAGCGTGGATATTTATCGACCCGCGGCAATTGAACAATTAAAGCAACTTGCCACTCAAATTGATATCCCATGTTATACAGATAACTTCAATGATGCGCCCGTCGAAATCGCCAAAAGAGCCATGGATAGTGCAAGAAAACAATACGTAGATGTCTTAATATTAGACACTGCTGGACGTTTGCATGTTGATGATGAAATGATGCTTGAAATAAAATCAATACATCACGCTATTAATCCCATTGAAACACTGTTTGTCGTTGACAGCATGACGGGGCAAGATGCCGCTAATACGGCCAAAGCATTCCATGACGCTCTTCCATTAACTGGCGTTGTTTTAACTAAAACGGATGGGGATGCGCGAGGAGGTGCTGCCTTATCCGTCAAGTATATTACCGGTCAACCCATTAAATTTATTGGAAGTGGTGAGAAAGTTGAGGCTCTAGAACCTTTTCATCCCGACAGAATCGCTTCACGAATTCTTGGCATGGGCGATATTCTGACTCTAATCGAAGATGTTGAACGAAAAGCGGATAAAGAAGCTAGTGAAAAATTAGCGAAAAAGCTCAAAAAAGGCAAAGGCTTTGATTTGGATGATTTCAAACAACAATTACTGCAAATGAATACGATGGGTGGCATTAGCGGGATGATGAGCAAGTTACCTGGCATGGGTCAACTCCCCCAGAACGCCATGAATCAAGCCAATGAGAAGGCGGTTGGAAAAACCATCGCCATGATTAATTCAATGACCCGATTAGAGCGACGCCTTCCCAAAGTAATCGTTGGATCTCGAAAAAGGCGTATCGCCCAAGGATCAGGTTGTCAAATTCAAGATGTTAACCGTCTGCTTAAGCAATATGAACAAATGCAAAAAATGATGAAAAAGCTCGCAAAACCGGGTGCTATGAAGCAAATGATGCGAGGACTTGGGGGGTTGCCGGGCATGAAAGGTATGTTCCCAGGACAATAACATAATATTTTTTTCAACAAAACATTTACATTCGCACGTTAATTTTCGTACAATACACCACATTTTTATAGCTTGTTAATTAATTGTTAACAAGCATTAAGTCAAATAAAATTGGCAAAAGGAGCATCATGGTCGTTATACGTTTATCTCGAGCTGGGGCCAAAAAACGCCCTTTTTACCACATGGTTGTTACCGACAGTAGAAAGCGTCGTGATAGTAATTATGTTGAAGAGCTTGGTTATTTTAACCCCGTTGCGCGTGGACAAGAAAAACGCTTGCACCTGGACTTAGAAAAAATCAGTTACTGGCAAGGTGTTGGCGCTCAACTGTCTGATCGCGTGAAAATTTTAGTAAAGGAATTTAAAAAATCATCTTCTGTCGTGGCTGAAGCCCCAGCAGTAGAGCCGAAGAAAGCTGTTAAAAAAACAGTAAAAAAATCTTCTGAAAAATAAAGACAGTGGATAAGTCGTCTGATTGGATAGTTGTTGGTCGATTCGGTCGTGCCCATGGTGTTAAAGGAAACATTGTTGTTCATTCTTTTACCGATCCGCATGATAATATTAAGCAATACGCATCATGGTTTGCTTTTATAGATCGTCAATGGCGACCGATTAAACCTACGCGAATTGATATTAAGACAAAGCATATTATTGCTCAAGTTGAAGGTTATGAAACCCTTGATCAGGTTGTTGCATTAACTAATGTCGATATTGCAGTAGAACGAAGTCAATTAGCCGCATTACCAGATAATGAGTATTATTGGCATGAGCTCGTTGGAATGCAGGTTATTAATTTAAATGGCGACAATTTTGGTGAAGTGAGTGCCCTGTTGCCTACAGGCTCGAATGATGTCCTCGTTGTACAAGGTGATAAGCGCCATTTAATACCTTATCTTCTTGGAGAGTCTGTTTTGAAAATAGACCGAGAGCAACGCTTAATGACGGTTGATTGGGATATTAATTTTTAATGCTTAACCTTGGCGTAATCACATTACTGCCTGAGATGCTTGAAGCTCTTAACTACGGCGTCGTTGGACGCTCAATTAGGCAAGGCCTCGTTAAGATAAACCACTGGAATCCACGTGAGTGGTCCTTGGGGGTTCATCATCAAGTTGATGATAAACCTTATGGTGGCGGTCCGGGAATGGTCATGATGTATAAGCCTCTTGCTGAGGCAATTCAACATGCCAAAGCCAACATGCCCAAGAGCTGTAAAACAATTTATCTTAGTCCTCAAGGACGGAAAATTTGTCAGCAAGATTTAAATGTGATTGCACAAAACGAACAAGCATTGTTGTTCGTCACCGGGCGGTACGAAGGGATTGATGAAAGAATTATCACCACTCATGTCGACGAAGAATGGTCTCTTGGAGATTTTGTACTCAGTGGTGGTGAGTTAGCGGCGATGGCCTTTATTGATGCCCTTGTTCGTTTGTTGCCGGGGAGTCTTGGTCATCATGATTCGGCGGAGCAAGACTCATTTATGAATGGACTGCTTGATCACCCGCACTATACACGTCCGGAAACGATAGCAGGAATGAATGTACCAACCGTGCTGTTAAGTGGAAACCATAACGCTATTACACAGTGGCGCAGAAAACAATCGCTGGGACGAACTTGGTTAAAACGGCCCGATTTACTGAAATGTTTAGAATTGAATGAGCTCGACAAGCAATTGCTAAATGAGTTCAAAAACGAAAAAGGGGTAAACTTATGACAAATATTATTGACCAACTGGATAGTTTGCAAATGCAAGGCAAAGCAATTCCTGAATTTTCTCCTGGTGATACCGTTCAGGTTCAAGTTAAAGTCAAAGAAGGTACGCGTGAGCGTTTACAAACGTTTGAAGGCGTTGTTATTGCGCGACGAAATCGTGGTTTAAATTCAGCGTTTACAGTACGTAAAATTTCCCATAATGTTGGGGTTGAGCGTGTTTTTCAAACCTATAGTCCTCTTATTGACAGCATCACGGTAACTCGACGAGGCGCTGTTCGACGAGCTAAATTATACTACCTGCGTAATTTGTCTGGCCGTGCTGCTCGAATTACCGAAAAGCTTATTTCTAAAAAAAAGTAATTTAACTCGCATGAGTTTATCTCATCGGTTGTCCTCCCCCAATGAAGGGGGGGGGACAACTTCATAAGCAACTAGCCCCAAGTTCTATCCATTTCATGGTTAAGAAGCACGATACACTGTGACGCAAATAGCATTTTATTTCCCAAGCTGACCGTTTTTAAACCCTTGCGCTTAAGTGCATTAACTGTTTTCTTTGGCATCATCAAATGATCACTTAAAACAAATACGGGGTTTAAATCTAATGAAGTGTCTCTAATATCAGTCCCTTTTCTATCTAATAAATATAACGATCGTGTTTTCAATAACTCACTGACTAAGCGCTCAAAACCAAAACCACTCACATTAATTCCTGGAGAAACTGTTCGAGTTTCATCCTTGCACAAGCCTTGACTGTCTTTTAGAGCTTGTTCAATCAAACTAATCACCGCATCTTCGTGAAATCCTGCAAGTGATAGTCCATCTTTGCTGGATAATTTAATGGTATGAGGAAAATTCTCTGAACTATCAAGCACAATATACACTTCAACATCGCTTCTAAAATCATTCGAAATAAAAAAAGCGTTAATAACGGAGTGAGCAATAACTTCAAAATGCTGTCTTCCGCCAATTTGAGATCGAACTCGTTCCCAGCGAGTAGTTCCTTTACGCGCTTTAATGATAAATGTTCGCATTAAAGTACTCCTATGATTCATGACGTGATCGGCTTTGTTGATAAAGCCTTAGCCGCTCTTGTTTTATTTTTTAATTCAAATTATCCGAATAGAAATACCTATTAGCATCAATCATTTTTTTGCCAATCAATTTTAGATAAATGATCTAGGATCTCGGCGTAAATCAATTTACTATGTTCGTTCTGTGCAGTACCACTCTTTTTTTAATTAATTTAGATTAAAAAAACGACCACTAAGTTATACATGAAAACATCATAAAAGGCTGCAACCAAAACACGCATTTAAATGATAAGGATAGACGGTGCCATCACGATTTGATCAAACTTTAGAAATTTTACGACAAACGCCTCAACGCTGGTTAATCACCGGGGCTGCTGGGTTTATTGGCTCCAATCTTTTAGAGTTTTTATTACGCCACAATCAATGGGTCGTTGGCCTCGATAACTTTGCAACCGGCTTTCAGCATAATCTCGATGAAATTCACGCTAAAGTCAGCGCAAAACAATGGTCTAATCTTTTTTTTATGAAAGGCGATATTCGATCCCTCGAAGATAGCCATGCCGCCTGTGAAGGTGTCGATTATGTGCTTCATCAGGCGGCATTAGGCTCCGTTCCTCGTTCGGTCAACGATCCAATCACAACCAACGCTGCCAATATCACGGGATTTCTAAATATGCTCGTGGCCGCACGCGATGCAACAGTTAAAAGCTTTACGTTCGCTGGCTCCAGTTCAACGTACGGCGATAATGATACGTTACCAAAAGTCGAAGATAAAATAGGGAAACCTTTGTCGCCCTACGCCATCACCAAATACGTCAACGAGTTATATGCCCATGTTTTTGCTGAAACCTACGGCTTTAAATCGATTGGACTTCGTTATTTTAATGTGTTTGGTCCTCGACAAAACCCGAACGGTGCTTACGCAGCGGTGATCCCAAAGTGGGTTACTGCAATGACACAAAATGAAGAAATTATCATCAATGGTGACGGTGAAACAAGCCGTGATTTTTGTTTTATAGAAAATGTCATTCAAGCCAATATCCTCGCCGCCACGGCCGATGAATCGGCTAAACATCAAATCTACAATATTGCTTTAAATGATCGAACCAGTTTGAATCAACTTTTTACTTATTTGAAAGACGCCCTAGCCTTACGAGACATCCACTATACCCAAGATCCTCAATATCAAGCTTTTCGTCCAGGCGATATGCGACATTCACAAGCGGACATTAGTAAAGCACGAACTTACTTAGGCTACGACCCCCAATTCACCATTAAGGCGGGCATTGAAAAAGCACAACCATGGTATATTGAACATGTCGTCACAAAGGATTAACGTTAATGTGTGGATTAACAGGATTTTTAAGTCACCGTTGTCATCATGCCAACCAATCCGCAACAATTATTTCAGCGATGACTGCAAGTTTAAAGCACCGCGGCCCCAACGATAGCGGAACTTGGATCAATCAAGAGGATGGGATTGCCTTAGGTCATCAACGGCTTGCCATTCTTGATTTATCGGCAGCAGGACATCAACCCATGCACTCCAACAATGAGCGCTATGTGATTGCCTACAATGGTGAAATTTATAATTTTCTGTAACTCCCCAGCTACGTCATCCTGAGCGCGTTTTTTTGCGCGAAGGATCTCC
>JAOAUB010000042.1 GCA_030157805.1 Legionellaceae bacterium | reverse complement strand
GTGGAGGTTCGAGTCCTCTTCTCGGTACCATTGAATAAGTTTAAAGCACTTTGCAATGGTTCGCAAGCATACGTAACACATTGATTATTATTGAGTATAGCGCCAACTTCACGCTCTCAAATCTTTCTCAACTATTCGTTATTTCTAAAACTAAGGGCTGTTACTGTGTTGATAATAGAGGGAGCTAACATCCTCTTCTTTCTCAGCATTATTAACGGCTATCGATTGATTGGAAGTAATGCTGATAGATACTTCGGGCTGAGCGGCATCATGAACTAAATCGAGCTCGGCACTTTGTTCAACGGGTGATTCATTGAAGTGCTCTAACATGACCGTTGTTGAACTAACAACCTGCGTGGTAGTTGTTTCCTGAGCCACACCGTCGGTAGGATTACCTGTTCTATACTCCTGAGATTGTGTATACACCGCAACCTGATCTTTAGATTTAAATGAAGCAACCCAATCTTTAAAGTCATGCCAACGATCTTGTAAATAATGAGGAACGGCAAGGATCCCTTGATGTCGACTGTTGTACGCCATTACCGATAAATAAAGGCCCAATAAAGCACCAACAACTGTTCCTAAAATAGGAATAGGGAATACCACACTTCCAACGACCGCAGACGCGAGCACAGGAGAGGCGGCGGTAACTATTACAGCAATCCACGCACCAATCGCACCACCCACTACAAAATTGAAGGCTTTACTTGCAAATTTGACAAACTCATAGCCAAAGCCATTGTATTTATGACCTGTAAGCAACGTTCGAACTTTTCCTGCCCAGCTTATTGATTCAGATAGGCTTTGTGAGGGACGTTCCACCCTAAGTTCCCTGAGTTCATAACGATTAAAACGATAGTTTTTTCCTCCTTGCTGAACATCACGCTGCGAAAGATAGCTGTAAATACTGATAAAATCCTCTTGGTTCTGAAATTTAAAAAGTCCCGCATTAGGATCCATATAAATGATGCTGCTATCAGAAGAGCTCATACGCAAATAACAAGCATGTGCAGGAGCTTCGGAGTATCGGATTAATTCCAACCCTTTACCACGATGTTGTGTGGCAGTTGCTAAAATCTCGGTGGCTTGCTGCCGATAATCAGCACAAAAATGGACTCGAGTTAGACGTACACTTTTTATTTTCCCTTGATCTTTGTTGCGGTCGAGTAGGTTTTTCTGGTAATCATGAATTACTTTATTAAATTTAAATGCAGTTAGTTGGGTTAAGTCAGGCTCATCATCGGTAAGTTTTTCAGCGAGAGCCATGACATATCCCCCGCACTCGCCTCTAGATAAACCTAATCGTGGCTCGCTCATTTGACCCAACTCGATATAATAAAATGGATTAGTTGGTATATTGGGAAAAAGCGCTTCCGGCACTAGCGCATTAGAGCTTGGCATTGCACCAAGTTCCCCTTCAATGATAGTTGTAATTATCTTCTGTAAGTCGTTACTTATCGGTCGTAAATAATAAGATAATTCTGAGTTAGGATTATCCTTTATATAGTCGTTAATACAGTTTATTTCTTGATCAAGATTTTGATAATCTTCAAATTTACTGCGTTTTTCAATGCTATCACGTAATTCAGTAATAAATTTTTTTTCCGCCAGCCACTGCTCATGTCGTGTGACAAATTCGGTATGTTTTATGTACCACTTGTCTTCAGGTTTTCGCTTTTCCAATTCATTTAGGCAATTATTCAAACTATCAACACAGGCATACAAGCTCATGATGGAACCAAAATAAACACACTCGACGTAACATTATCATAGCATGACTAAATTAAGAGCAGATTAAGATTGTTGTAACTTATATGGACTCATCCTATTTGGGAAGGGTTTTCGTAACTCCCCAGCTACGTCATCCTGAGCGCGTTTTTTTGCGCGAAGGATCTCCCTGCAGTAGCACGGTCTTTAACATATCGATCGATATAAATCGTCCCACACAGGTGTTAATCAGCGTGCAAAAATGACCCCTTTAGGCTGAGGTATCGTCAGTTTTTTATTGTT
>JAOAUB010000041.1 GCA_030157805.1 Legionellaceae bacterium | reverse complement strand
GGAGATCCTTCGCGCAAAAAGACGCGCTCAGGATGACGTAGCTGGGGAGTTACGTCATACCTAACGGTCCGGTTGTATCTCTTAACATAAGCATTTCGCTATGGATTACCTAAGCCGCCAAATATAAAAGGATAAAGCAACTTTTGTTTTGGAACTTTCCAACCTTTTTTATCTGGATATTTATTAGGCATGACAGCACTATTTGACTAAGAATTCTATGGCGACCCTAGTAATAGTACTTTGCTTTGAGGGCTCGACCTGCTCAATTAATGGGTTAAGAAACAACGCCGTAAGGTGGTTAATGAGCTTTAAATCAAGCCACTGGTTTGTTTTAATTTATTTAATAACTTCTTGTCGGTATGATAATAACTGATTTAGGTTTTTAGCTTATCAATTTTATGTGTGTCATTCCAGCGCTTGTTTTTTTAAGTATGGCAAGAGAGTTAAATTTTAATTTGAATGCTTGTTATGCTATTGCAAAATTAATCAAGTATAAAATTTAGAGCTTCATTTTTGAGGAGGTATTTATGTTGGTTGATTCACACTGCCATCTTAATCGTATTGACCTGTCTTTATTTGACAACAATCTTGATCATGTCATTGAAGCGGCTAAGGAGCAGGGCGTTGAACATTTGTTGTCGGTCTGTGTTGATTTGGATGATTTTCCAACGCTTTGTGAGATTGCTCAACGATATCAACACGTCAGTATTTCCGTGGGCGTGCATCCGGCCAACGAAGAAGCGCCAGAGTCTGAGCCGACGGTTGCTCTGCTGACGGATCTTGCAAAGCATCCTCGTTGTGTTGCTATCGGTGAAACGGGGCTTGATTATTACCATATCACAACAGAAGAAGCCCAAAAAAATCAACGAACTCGTTTTGCAACGCATATACAAGCCGCTATTGATGTTAATAAGCCGTTGATTATTCATACACGTGGAGCGGCGCAAGATACTTTAGGGATGATGAGATCGGAAAAGGCATCGACGGTGGGCGGGGTGATGCATTGTTTTTCTGAAAATTGGGACATTGCTAAGCAGGCTCTCGATCTGAATTTTTACATTTCCATCTCGGGGATCGTTACTTTTAAAAATGCAGAAACTATCCGAGAGGTTGCTAAACAAGTTCCGCTTGAACGATTGCTGATAGAAACAGATTCACCTTATTTAGCGCCGGTTCCTTATCGCGGCAAACCGAATCATCCTGCTTTGGTGAGGTACGTTGCTATAACATTAAGCGAGTTACATCAAATCTCTTTGGAAGAGTTAGCTCAGCATACGAGCAATAATTTTTATCGTTGTTTCAAAATAGACTCTTCGTCGTTTAATCATGTGGAAAGGAGTTGAAATGAGTTTATATATTGGTCTCATGTCGGGGACCAGCATGGATGGTATTGATGCTGCGATAGTTGATGTGACAACGCATCGATTAATCAAAGGAATGACTCGATCTTACTCCGCCGATGTTAAAGCTTCGCTGCAGAAGCTATTGGCTTGCGAAAAACATGAGTTACGTACTATTTATCAGTTGAATGCACTTATAGGACGTGAATTTGGTGCAGTGACGAATGAGTTGCTTGCTCGGGCTGAAATGGCGCCAGAACGTATTACCGCTATTGGCAGTCATGGTCAAACAATAGTCCATGATGCCGAGGCAGCGATCCCTTATACCGTGCAATTAGGCTGTGCTCATACCATTGCAGAAATGACAAGAATTCCTGTCGTTGCTGACTTTAGAACGCGTGATTTGGTTCTTCATGGTCAAGGAGCACCTTTAGCGCCACTTTATCATCAGGCTTTGTTTTCTAAATTAGGATTCCCTTTAGCTGTTGTCAACATAGGAGGAATAGCCAACTTAAGTGTTTTGTTTAACGATCGTGACGTGATTGGTTTTGATGTTGGCCCAGGAAATTGTTTAATGGATGCGTGGATAATGCAACATCAAGGGACGTCTTATGATGCCGAAGGTCGGTGGGCAAAACAGGGGCAAGTGATTGAGCGATTATTGCAATTATTATTAGCCGATCTCTTTTTTAAAAAACAGTATCCTAAAAGCATTGGTAAGGAATATTTTTCCATGACTTGGTTGAACGCCTTTCTTGATAAGACCTATTCACCAGTTGATGTGCAGGCAACTTTACTTCATTTAACGGCTCATCTTATCGCTAATGCTATTTTGGCGCAGAACACACCGTTTAAAAAAATAATCATTTGTGGTGGTGGGGCGCATAACACGCATTTATTGTTGACTCTTTCGCAGTTAGTACCCGATATGGAAATTTTTTCCAGTGCTGAGTTTGATATTGATCCTGATTTTATTGAAGCTCAGATGATGGCATGGTTGGCTTATCACATGATGACGAAAAAATTATTGGATTTAAGGTCAATTACGGGATCAGAAAAGAGGGCAGTGTTGGGCGTGTTTTATCCTGCGGGGATTGACAATTACAGTTAACTTACGTCTAATCTGTTGTTTAAAATATCAAATCACTCTTAATTGAAGACAGACTACATGAAAAAAAAACAATCAATAACAAACAATGCCTACATTGTGTTTTTATTATCAGCTAGCTTTTATTTGTATGAGTATATTCTGCAAGTAGCCCCTAGCGTGATGGCCGATTCCATGATGCAAACTTTTCATGTGACTGCGGCAGGTTTTGGCGTCGTTTCTGCTTTTTATTTTTATGCCTACGCCCCAATGCAACTTCCTGCTGGCGTGTTATTTGATCGCTACGGGCCTCGTAAGCTTATGACCTTTGCTTTATTGCTTTGTGCGGCGGGATCTTTCTTTTTTGCGTCAACGGATCAATTAATTACTGCGGGTTTAGGGCGTTTTTTGATTGGTATTGGTTCTGCTTTTTCATTCATTGGGGTGTTGGTTTTAGTGTCGCGTTGGTTTAAAGCAACGCAATTCGCTTTGTTGGCAGGTATTGCTCAATTAATGAGTTCAATTGGCGCAATGTTTGGTGAAATGCCTTTGGCAAAACTAATTGATATCGTAGGTTGGCGCAACGCTAGTTTTATCTTGTCTGCGGTTGGTGTCGTATTAGCTTTGCTCATGTGGACAATTATTAGAGACTATCCCCCAGAGTCCACCTCTGTGATTCAACCAAAACGTAAATTAATTGATGAGTGGCGACGTTTACATGATGTTTGTCGGCATTCCTACACCTGGCTCACAGGTGCTTATGCGTGTGCTATTTGGACTCCCATTGCTGTCTTTGGTGCATTATGGGGCGTTCCTTTTTTACAACAAAAATACCATGTTAGCGTGGTGGTTGCTTCAGGCTTGTGCAGTATGATCTGGATAGGTATAGGCGTAGGAAGTCCTTTACTCGGTTGGGTGAGTGATTATTTTTATAGTCGACGCTTAGCCTTAGCAATAAGTTCTGCTTTAGGTTTAATGGCCACTCTTTTGTTACTTTATGTCCCAGGAGTGTCCATTCAATCGATGTATCTTATTTTATTTGTTTTAGGTCTTGGTGCGGGTGGTCAAACGGTTAGTTTTGCTGTCGTTAAAGATAATAATTCGCCGGAACTCGTTGGAACTGCTTCAGGATTTAACAATCTCTCTGTTTTGATAGGGGGGGCTGTTTTTCAACCTCTTGTCGGATTTTTTTTAAATCACAGCTCCGGGTGGCATCTTGTTGATGGCGTCTCTGTGTATAGCATTGAAAGTTTTAATCATGCTCTCTTCGTTATGCCCGTATGCTTTGTCTTAAGTCTTTTAATTTCCTTGGTTGTTCTTAAAGAAACTCATCCTTATCACACTACATCGTCATGAAAGTCTCGTCCTTTGATTCTCATGTTGTTGTGGTTGGGTTTTTTTGTCTGGGAAAGCTAGAATCCTTGCAGGAGTAACTCCCGAAAAGGTCGTGGGACGAGTAGCCACTTCTTGTTTCTATCTAAACTGAAAACTTGCGTTTCTTGAAGTAATTTGTCAGTTTAGATGTGATGATCTAAAGCAATTAAAAATAATGGACTATCTTTATATGCCTAGCTTAGAAAGCATCTTTAAAAAATTACTTGCTCTTATTATTCTGCTTTTATTCACGCTCAGCCTGGTTATGAATACTAGCTCCTATATTAGCGGGGATATTAGTTGGTTAATGGAGGCGTCTAGACGTTTATTGGCGGGTGGAACCTATTCGCATAATTTTATGGAAACCAATCCGCCCTTAATTTTATTTTTATATATGATTCCGGTTTTATTGACAGGTTACTGGGGGAGCCTGACCAGTAATTTTCTTCTTTTTACCTATGCCATCATGGCGCTGTCACTTTATTTTAGTTATTTGTTGCTTAATAAAATTATCACGAAAAATACATTGATTCGATTGTTTTTTTTTTCAGGAATTATATTTTGTGAGCTCATATTACCTCTCTATGAATTTGGCCAACGAGAACATTTAACCGTAATCTTGATTATCCCTTATCTTTTATTAGTTTCTACGTTCAATAAGCATCAATTTCCATGGTACTTCCGAGCGAGTGTTGGTGTGATGGCCGGCCTAGGATTTGCAATTAAACCTTATTTTTTAATTCCACTTTTTTTAATATTAATTTGGCAGTGTTATAAAAATCGTAGAATATCAGCGAGTTTCAACCTTGAAAATAATTGTTTATTAGGGGTTATGGTAAGTTATCTTATTGTGTGTTTTATTGTTACACCTGATTATTTTAGTTTTATCTTACCCATCGTTTTTAAGTTTTATTTACCCTGGAAAGAATCTTACAGTCAACTGATTAATAACGGATATAGTAGAATGTTTTATCTGATCACCTTGTTGGGAATGGTGCAAATTAGGCAACAAAGCCCCCCCTACGGCAACCTATTTCAAGTTCTAATCGTCAGTAATGTTGGTTTTTTTATAGTTTTTCTCATGGGAGGGCACTTTTTTTATTACCACTTTTTGCCTGTTATGATATTTTCCTCATTGATACTTGTGTTGGATATTCAACTTATCGTGATGACTTGTATAACAAAAAACACCTTGTTATACAGAGAATATTTTCATGCTCTATTCGCTATATTTTGCGTGTGTTTATTATTTGACTTGGTTGTTGCTCTTGATAAATGGTCATTAAAAGATGAAACTGAACGAAGTACGGAGTATCAACTGATACAGGCATTTAAAGCCATCAATCGGGGGCCATTTGTTATTTTTTCAAATTTTATTGGCGAACATTCAAGTTTATTAACTTATAGTCAATTATATTCTTCAACGCGTCTTCATCAATTGTGGCTTCTCCCAGGAATAGTTCAATTAGAGCAGAACGGGGATCATGCGTTAGCAGCGGAAGGAAAAAATCTAGTACGCCATATTATAGTTGAGGATTTTTTGCGAGATCCTCCTTATCTTATCTTAGTTGATGAAACGCCAAGCCATAATTTTTTTCATGGATTATCTTTGAATTATTTTGATTTTTTATTGCAGGATCCCCTATTTAAAAAAATATGGATTAATTATAAGGAGGAAAAAATAATCATATCTAATTGTTGTCAATATACAATTTATACTCAGCACTCTCCACTTTTGACATAGATTCATTGAATGATTGCTTCTCAACGAAGGTCCTTGTGATCTTTTAGTTGTCATGCTGATTATTATAAAATTGAATGCGTTAAACGAACTCTAAAAAACATCGCTTAACCCAGGCCTCACCTAAATGATCAAGACAGTCATTCAGAAAATCTCTTAAGTCTTCTTCACTTAGGTCATATTCGATTCCTGGGATTTCGACATCATGATGATAGTACGATCCAAAAAATTGTTGGCTGAAGGCAAGGTAGTCGCGGGTATGCAAAATAAAAGTATGCCAAATATCATCTAAACTAAGCAAAGGGCCGAAAAGGTATGTCTTTTTACCCTGGCTCAAGCGGTATTCACTTAATGAAAACCAGGCTAAAAGATCTTTGAATTTTTGCTCTACATGTTCAAGCGGTAATTGTCGATGATAACTGTAATGATGGATTACCGTAGGATTTTTATAAGCTAAAAAATCAGCTAAAGCAAGCGTCATTGATAATGGCCGCAACAAGCCTTAGTTTGGTCTGGTTTTTTTATTAGTTGGTAAACAATATGACAAATTAATTCTTCTCGATTCATGATGGTTCCTCGGTTAACTTAAAAAAAAGAGTTTCATTTCATCATTAGACAAATTAAAAATCAAGCATTTAATAGGTTATTTTATCGGATTATTCTATATCCGCAGAGCGACTCATTAAATTAACAACGGCTTGTTGAGCGGTAATTTTATTTTCTAAAAGTAAATGCACCTGAGTACAAATTGGCATTTCGATCTGATGAGACTCGGATAGCTCACATACTTGTTTGGCGTTTTGTTTCCCCTCAACTACTTGACCAATTTGTTGCTCTGCGGCCATGGGGTTCTCGCCTTTTCCTAAAAGCAAACCGAATCGTCTGTTGCGCGACTGATTGTCTGTGCAAGTAAGAACCATATCGCCAAGGCCTGCCAGACCATGGAATGTTTCTTCGCGAGCTCCAAGGGTAAGACCTAAGCGCCGCATTTCTACAAGTCCTCGTGTAATTAATGCTGCGCGGGCATTAGCCCCATGCCCGAGTCCATCACTAATCCCACAGGCAATAGCGATGACATTTTTAACAGCGCCACAGAGTTGCACACCAATGAGATCATGGCTTAGATAAATTCGTAAATTATCATGATGAAAAATGCGCTGTAATTTTTTTTGATAAAAAGAATTATTACTTGCAACAGTTAATGCGGTGGGCAAGCCCTTGGCCACTTCAGTGGCAAACGAGGGTCCTGAGATAATAGCCGTTGAGAAATGTTCACCCCAAACATGAGCCACAACGTGACTTAACAATTGATTATCACCCGGATTTAAACCTTTCGTTAACCAAGCAATACCTGAAACAGGAGGTTTAAGTTGCTTGATCAATTGCTCAAAAGCGTGTGACGGAACGGCAAGAATAATATCAGTCGCTTTTTGTTGACAAATACTAAGATCGGACACGGGTTGCAATAGTTGAGGAAAAGAAATATTGGGTAGGTATCGTTTATTTGAACGGTCGTGTTTTAGTTCAGCGATATGTTGAGCGTCTTTTCCCCATAATAAAACATTATGACCACTCTTAGCTAAATGAATGGCAATGGCGGTTCCCCATGAACCAGCGCCAAGAATGGCAATAGTGTGTCCGTTCATTAGTGTGTTATTCTTCCTTTTGTTTTTCTTGTAATTTTTGAAGGTATAATGCATCAAAATTAATGGGAGCCAAAACCAGTTGCGGAAAACTACCTTGGATCACATGAGAAGTAATAACTGCTCTTGCATAAGGGAATAAGACGCTAGGGCAAAAACTTCCTAACAAGTGATCAAGTTGCTCTGTGGGTACGCCGCTAATTGTAAAGACACCAGCTTGTTTGACTTCCGCTAAAAAGGCAAATGTTTCTTTATTTTTAACAGTAGCCGTAACGGTTAATATGACTTCATAAACAGTGGGTTCAAGCTCTTTATGATCAAAGTTGAGCTCAAGAGATAATTCAGGTTGCCAATCTTGTTGAAAAATGCCTGGTGTATTAGGTGCTTCAAAAGAGGAGTCTTTCATGTAAATCCTCTGAATCATAAACTGCGCTGCATTAGCAGCATCGTTCTCATCATCCATTTTCTTAGGCTTGTTTTGTTCGGTCATAAGTTATGCTCCTAACTATTTAAAAGTTTATCTAACTGCCCTGAGCGCTCAAGCGCATACAAATCGTCACACCCGCCGACATGAAGATCATTAATGAAAATTTGAGGAACAGTGTAGCGATTTGTTTTTTTGATCATTTCATCGCGCTGAGTAGGATCTGCGTCAATACGTATTTCGGAGTAATGAACGCCTTTTTTTTCTAATAATTTTTTTGCAGTGACACAATAAGAACAAAATTCAGTTGAATAAATAATGACATTAGCCATGGTGGATTATTTTCCTTTTACCGTAGGTAATTGAGCGGTGAGCCAAGCATTCATGCCTCCAGAAAGGACCAGAGGATTTTTATATCCTTTTTTGCGTAATTTAAGAGCTAAAGAGGCTGATTTTAAACCTTGCTCGCAAACTAGAATGATCGTGTTATCTTTATAACGATTGAGTTTGTTATCTTTATCAAAATCATCCACAGGGGTTGAAATAGCATCGATAATATGACTCTTCAGGTGATGTTCTTTGTCGCGAAGATCAATAACAACAGCACTATCATTGTTGATGAGTTTAATCACTTCTTGGGGGGATATTGCTTTACCTTTTTTTCTTATAAATTGAATTTCATTAAATAAAATCATAGCAAATACGATGATAAGAGCGGTTGACATCGCCCAATTGTGACCTAGAAACTGTATAAATTGTTGCATAGTATGTATCGCGTGCTTATTTTTACAAATAAAACATTATCCTTGGAATCGGACTTTATGGCAAGGAAACATTAGGAGGAACGAGCACAAAATAATTCCCCAACTCAAAACAGTGGGGTACTTGTTCAAATTATTTCGTGCTCGTTGCTTATTAGGACTTCCTATCTTGTTGATCACACTGCTGAATAACTTCATTCAATGGATTTCCAATCGACGCTGAAGGAGGCTTAATAGCAAGTAGCCCTGTTAATGTTGATGCAATATCCGTTGTGTAAACTAATCGTGTAATGCGATGTGGTTTAAACTCAGGATTAACAAATAAGAGGGGAACATAACTGTCATAATTCCAGGGTGAACCATGCGAAATAGCAATTTCAGGCGTGTCAGTAATATCTTGATAAGGTTTAGGCACAATATACAGATCCCCCGTTCGGCCCGGAAAATTCATTTTTGTGATTTTATTGCTTAACCAGTCTTGCTGATTATGAACTAAGGGCAGTGGGTAAATAGTAAAGATACCGGGTTCTTGTTGCAGCATTTCAGCAACATAACGAGCTACTTTTGAAACAGAGAGTCCTCGTTTTGCAAGTAACTCGTGATTTAAGTACACGTAGGGGGGCTTAATGGATAAAACGGCCTCCGAAGGTAATTTAAATCGTGCGAATAATAAGGCGTTGATTGATTGTTGAAAATGTTTAGTGTTCAGAGCCGGGATCGGTTGAATGTGATTTTGAGCTAGCCAGTGAGGCGAGTCGGTAGTGCCGTGATCGGCGGTTAAAACAATTAACGTATTTTTTAAGCCTACTTCAGCATCAATTGCTTTAAGTAGCTTTGCTATCGTTTGATCTAGGCGTTTCAGATTATCTTCTGATTCCAAGCTATTTGGGGTAAAGTGATGCCCGATGACATCAACCACCGAAAAACTCACGGCTAAATAGTCAGTCTTGTTGGCACTCTTTCCTAAGTGTTCTTCTTTCAAGAGATTGATGGCAAAATCAGCGGTGATCTCGTCAGCAAAAGGTGTCATCGCGAGATTTTTATAGTAAGTAGGTGAATCAGGACTGCCAAGTTTGTGTGGGAAGCTCTCGCCAAAATTGGTGAAGTGATTTTTAATGGGCTGAACTTTTGCAAAGCGGTAAGTGTTCTTCGGACTCATCAGTTCCCAGGTTTCATTTTTAGGGTGATAAGCCTTGTTCCAATGAACAACCCATTGAGGGTATTGTTGATAATAATATTGACTGGTTATAAATCCACCATGTTCTTTGTCAAACCAAAAAGCTTTGCCTGCGTGCCCTGCAAGTGTGATGGCAGCGCGATCTTTTAATGATACGCCAAAAGCACGGCCACGTTGCGCTAAGACGAGTTCGTCGCTGAATGTTGACGCCATTAAATGAGATGGTGATTGCCCAGGACCTTGTGTTTTAGAGTGTTCTGTTGCAAGAATTGGGCTTTTAGTATCGTCAGTGCAATAGGTGAGTTGTTTTGTACGTGTATCGTACCAATCATTAGCAACAATGCCATGCAACGAAGGCGTGCTCCCGGTAGCGATAGTAGCGTGTCCTACACAGGTGACTGTGAGGGCATGAGGATGGTGAGCATTTTGGTAGTTAATACTGTGATCCATCAAGTAATTAAAACCATCTGTTCCAAATTCATTTTTTGTTTGGCTTAACAAATCACCACGAAATTGGTCAACGACAAGTTGAACAATTAATTTGGGGGGATTCAGTGAAGCTGCTGTTGCAACGAAACAATAAGCAAACAAACTGATGAAACATCGTTTTTTTCTCATTAAACAACCCCAAAAAAATAGACTTATAAATAGGAGGTTAATCCTAAATCAGATTAAACATAATGTAAACCTATGGTTCTGTATGAGACAGTTCTGTCGAGAAGAAGCTCTGTCAAAGAATCGTTTG
>JAOAUB010000040.1 GCA_030157805.1 Legionellaceae bacterium | reverse complement strand
TTATATCCAAATTAGGTTATTCAAATTTCTAGATTATTTGCTGCGAAATGTGAGGCATCAATGGAAAGTCAATCAACTTTACATTGTTTTTCAGATAAGATTGTCACTTTGGAGAGTTTCGCGACACCGACTAAGTGGTGAGTCGGCCGAGGAAACCTCCCCCTCAGCTGACTCACCAATTTTATGAAACTGTATTAAAAGGTATTTATTAGTTTTTATCACAAAACATTTTGGCTCATTTAATAGCCGTTTAAAAGGAAGGATGAGTCCATATCATGGCCCTAATGTAACCATGGAAATTAATCAAGCAGTTTTATTTTTTTTCTTTTTTATTTTCTCTTCATTTTTCATCATTTTTCTAAATTCATAAACCGTCAATCCAATGCCGATCATGACCATGGTAAAAGTAAAAATAGCAATTTCCAATAAAATATCTTCAACCATTATGTTTTTCCCTTTTTGTCATTTCAATGAAGCCAAGCAGCTTAAAATAAATGGCAAATCCTAATATGGAGGGAACCCAAATAGCGGTAAAAATACCTTCTTCATGGTGCCCACTAAACCATAGATAAGCGGAAACAACAAAAGACATTGTGAGTGCTAATAAAATAAATACATCAGATAATTTAAACATCCCTGTCCCCTTATACACGCCAAAAGGCCCACGCCGCGAACAAATACAAAAAAACAGTCAACTGGGCGATGAACCTGATAAACGACTCGTTAAAAATAGAAGTATTGATTCCCGGAGCAATATTTAATATGACAAGCATAATATAAATAGAAAGAATGATAGCTAAAACCGCAGAAATTGTTCCTGTCAATGCTCTCATGTTTATATTCTTAAAAATTATATTATAGTATTCATAGTAAATAACTTTCTGAAAAATTGTAAGAGTAAATTAATTTTTATTCTGTCAATTTCTGAATAGCACTTCCAACGCCATCATCGCTTTTGCGATTCAGTCGATGAAAAAAAACGGGTCATATCGATCATTTCAGCTAACTTGACTTTAGCATTTATCGAATTCAATCGGACTTGAGCTGTTGTTTGTTCCCGCTGATTAACAAGAAATAAGGTGCTATCACCTTCATAGAATTTCTTTGTTTCCCCTTGTTGTACTTTTTTCGCTAACGTTAGCTCCTTGTTCAGTAAACTCACCTGGTGATGATACATTTTTATGCCAACGTATAAGTTTGCGAGCTGATTTTTTAACTGGTCAAATAAAAATTTCTTTTCCGTTGTTATCTGCTTTAGTTCACTACGCGCACTGATTAATTTACCTTTCGCTTCTCTTTGAAATAATGGAAACTTAAAAGAAAGACCCACCATTGCCGCCTGAGGAATGAGCAAAGGGTACCCTCCACTGCCATTCTGTTTAAAAGCATAAGTTGTTGCATCTAAATTCGGAAGAAGCTCATTCTTCGCTAGATTTTGTTTTAGTTTGATTATATTAGAATAATTCTGAAGTTTTTTAAGTGCCGGATGTTGTTTTAATTGTAAAAGGCCCTCTGCTGGATGAGCTGATAGTTCTAAAACATCCGATGGTAATTCACTCTCTAAAGGAAATTTGGGCTTTCCATAGTTATCACGATAATACAGTGATAAATTGATTCTCGCTTGTTCAAAAATCATTTTTCCTTGATTAAGTAATTGTTCTCGCTGCACAATTTGTTGTAAATTTTCCACGATTGCAAGCCTGGGTAAATCCCCTTGATTGGCCTGTTTTACAATGGCTGTCTGACGTTGTTCTGCTAAACTTTGCAACTGCTTAAATGTTTCGACTTGCAAGCCCGCTTGAACCCATTGCCAATAGGCTTTAATCGCTTCTTGATAAACATTGATCTTAGTAACCGCAGCATCCTGCTGCTTCATACGAATTGTTTCGGCCTTTGTTAAGAGACCTGCACGCTCCTTATCAATTAATCGATCTCGAAGCAGGGGTAAAGAAAGCCCAGCCTTATATTCACCGCCGGAGTTCGTTAAGTAATTCTGATAGTAAATAGGCCAGTTTCCTTGCCCATTCCGATATCCTCCAAATAATTTAACACCATTATAAAACGTGGGTATGTTGAGCTCAGTATCACCGTAATTATTAATATAACCACCAGCGGGCTGTGAAGCACTGTTTAAACTAAGCGAAGGATCAAACTTTCCTAAAGCGGTAATATATTCTCCTTGAGTTTTATTAATTTCAAGGCGTGCTATTTTGATTTGCGGATAACAACGACTGACGCTGCGAAGAACATCTTCTAATTTTAAATGATGCTGATGTGAAAAACAGCTGGATGACATGAGCACAAACAATAATAAACCCAGCAATCGCCATCCGTTGACAACAAAAAACTTCATGATGCATTCTTCTCTGAAACACTTTCTGGAGGAAAACCATTAAATTGACGCCAAAGCTCATACCATAAGGGCACTTTACCTAATTGGACCCAACCATGAACTCGAACCCCTTGCCGTAAATATTGCACGTCAGGCCAAGGTTCATCCGGAACAATAACCGCTCGAAAAAAACCCCGTCCATTGTCCGTCGGATCAATAAAGGAAATCTCGCCACGAAAGGTTCCCACCGCAATTTCTGGCCAGCCACGAAATTGTATAGCAGGCCATCCTTCAAATTGAAGTCGCGCTTTTTGATGAAGGCGCACAAAAGGAATATCATTACCATCGATCCATAACTCTACAGCTCGGGATACTGTTTCTGGCATGATTTGTACAAGTATATCTCCGGCTTTAACCACCACACTTTCTTGGCCAGTTAAACGCTTAAATACAATGCCTGAAACATGCGCTTTAATAATTTGTGTTTGCTGTCTTGCAACTCGAACATCAAGACTTATTTTGTCAATGTTGATTTGTGCAAGTTCATTTTGATATTTTGCATATTCAATTTGAGCTAATTCATACTGCCTTTTTGAGTTAATTCCTTGATGATATAATCTTTCTTGCCTCTCAAGATTGGCTTGTCCAGCAGTAACGGCTCGCTTAGCTGCTGCTATTTTTTGTAAAACAGCCTCTTTTTCCAACTCCAATCGCGCCAATATTTCGGGATCATTATCGCTAATATCAACGATAGGATCGCCAGGTTTAACCTGCATTCCCTCGTCCACATACCATTTTTTAATGCGGCCGCTAACAGGCGAGTTAACGGTGTGCTGCCTATCTGTCGGTGAAAATGCAATAACTTTGCCATTTCCTAAAGCAAATTGTTGCCATGGTGTAAGACCCAACACTAAAAAGCTCATCACTAATAAGAGTAAAATTATTTTGGCCGTTTTCTGAGGCTTAGGTAATTTACCAATCATTTCATGTGCATGTAGTCTCATGAGGGAAGCACCAAACGGTTTGTGATGTGTTTAAAATTAGAATGTTGGCTTACAACCAACAACATGGTGTTTTCTAGTGTCAACAACTGAGCAATTAATTCATCAATCGTTTCATCGAATACATCAAAAGCTCGATCAATAATGAGCAGTTGTGGCTTAACAAGCAATGCTCTTACTACCATAAATTGAATTAACTGAAGCTCGGAAAAAACAGTTTGCCATTCATAAACAACCGTCTTTAGCCCCTTAGGTTGACGCATTATTTGATCAAGAAGCTTTGCTTTTTTTAATTGTTCGATGATGTCTTGATGCGATATTTGAGGTTGATTAAGGACTAAGTTGTCATAAATAGTGCCCGCAAACCACTGCGGATCTCTGATTAGCAGGGCACAACGACGAAGCAGGATTCGATTCTCATCAGCACAAAACGTATTGTTAACGAATAGTTCAAGTTTTACACTTTTCTTAAAGCCAAGAATTTCATCAGTAACCTCCTGACACTGGTCAGTGAGATGCGCATAGATTAAAAGTGGGCTCTTGTGAGAGACGACGACTTCGGCTTGCCCCGGTAGTTTCAATTGTATCGTTGTTATCGGAAAAAAAGGCTCTCCCCTATCCTCTTGAACTTCATCTATTGGCAAATTCAAAACTTTTTCAAGCTTACCTTGAGAGGCTTTTAGGTCATAATAACTTTCCAACAATCCCCCAAATCGCTTAAACGCATAAATTAAAGCACCAAGAACTATTTCAGCAGCAACCAGTTGACCTAAACTTAATTGATTGTTAATCACAAGATAACCACCCATCCCAAGCAAAAAACTACTTGCTAATGCCGACAGGCTATAAAAACCAATTTCATGCTTGAGTAGTTGTTTAAAATGCCTGTTTCTCGCTTTCAAAAAGGAGACTAATCTCTTATCGACTTGTTGCGTAGCATATCGATGATATAAATTAAAACGAAACAAAATTCTATTAATTAAAATTTCCTCTAACCAAGCGCCAATTTGATGCTTCTGGAAACATTCTTCTTCGGCAGTTTCTAGTCCTTTTCGGTAGGGTATGACAATAATAAGCAGAAGCCCCAGAATAATGAAGCCATCAAATACCATAAATAAGGGGTGATAAAAAAGGAGGAGAAGAAGACCAAAAAACAACTGGAGACCCAGGTTTACACCATATAGCAGCAAACTTGCTATTGATTTTTTTAAAGTGATTATTTCAAAAAAACGGTTCACCAACTCCGGTCCATGATGCATGGAAAAATTATCTAGCGATAAATGACTAAACTGACAAGTGAGAGCAAGACTTATTTTAACCATTAATTTTTGTTGAATAACCTCAACAATGACAAGTTGCCATAAATGCAATGCTCCTAAAGCCATCATGATTACAAACACAACAATGCTGAGGGTTATTACCGGCTGGAGCAATCCGCCAAAAGCAATTAAGTTAATTAAGGTCTGAGCAGCAATGGGAATGCTTAAGGACAACAGACTAATAAGCACACTAATCATCATAATGGATAAAATCGTTGCGCGGTCTAGTGTCTTAATAATAAATCCCATTTCTTTTTTCATGAGTCTCCATCTTATTCAATCGTTATAAAACAATATTAACATCCTTCATTATATACTCACAGCCAAAAACTCAAGTACGAAGAGTATACAGCTCATGTCAACTAAACCTAAAAAAACCTTCATGGATTGCAGTAATTACAATAAGTTGGATCAGCCTGTTTCAAGTGATCATGCCTTGGTTTTTTTTCTTTGTTTTCACAGGCAACACAACCCCAAACTTCAAATTGGTGCAAGGATGTTGGACCGTCACATAAACGACAAGTTAACGTTTCGGTGGTTGAAATAAAACCAAATCCTGGGGCACCACAAGCATCACAACACGTTAGAATACGTGCGGCCAATTTTTCTGCCAATAGGGACAATGCTTCCATACGCATAGGATTCACCATCGCGCGCATGTCTGTAGCCAAAAGCAACTCGTTCCCCTTCGTAAAGCCTGTGCTTATCAAATGATTTAAAAGAGAAACATCTTGAATTCCTTTGCCAATCACCTCTTTTGTATCACTAACCTGAAGAATTACAGCATGACTAGGAAATTGGACTGATTCTAAAAATGGACCTACCTCTGTCTTAGGATGTAAGGTCAACATTTTATAGTTCGTTTTGGGCGTTA
This sequence comes from Legionellaceae bacterium, assembly GCA_030157805.1. Taxonomy (GTDB): domain Bacteria; phylum Pseudomonadota; class Gammaproteobacteria; order Legionellales; family Legionellaceae; genus JAOAUB01. The sequence continues at coordinate 5,604 of JAOAUB010000040.1, read as the reverse complement.
CCAATTGTTCAGCAATAACCCAGTTATTTTTCAAATCAACAAACACCATTATTTCATGATCACTTGCAAAAAATGGGTTCGATGGATGAGGCCCAAAACTACCCTCACTGGCAACACTATAAAAACAACTCGCTTCCATTGCCGCCGCTTTAGCCTTTAAAACACAAGTTTCATAGGCATTTTGAGTCCTAAGAATTTCTCCTGTAAAGGTTCCAAACTGGTCCGTATCAAAATCAGAGGTATAAATTTCGCAACCAATTTTTTCCAAAAAAACAGGACGAATAACGCGCTCTTTTTCATGCTTGGAGGCGAGCAAAACTCGTTTATTTTTATAGTACATCGACCCTCTCCATTAAACTTGATGCTGAAACAATGTCATTTATCGGCTCTATTTCAGCTGATTTTCAAGAAAAATAATCCATTCTGGCAACAGCCACGTCAGACACAAACATCACGCCGGAGTTTTTTTCGAACAAGGTTTTCATTCCTAAAGCAATTGTCGCAATGGATTCTTCTGGACCAACAGCAATAAACATAACCAATGTTGCCTTGTCATTAAACAACAACTTTCCCTCGTGAAAACCATGGTGGCCCTTGCCCGAAATATTCCTCAACAAGGTAAAACCTGACAGATTCGCCTCAGTCATGAGATCAGCAATCATTACTTCGTTTTCTCCAGAAACAATAACCTCTATTTTTTTCATACTATGCAAACTGATACCACTTTCTCGTGTTTCTTGAACTTTAATGATACTCATCATGCGCTCCATTAAGGGTAATAAAATGCCATTGACCTTGTCTATCTAATTCATAGGCATGGTTTTTTTCGGGTTCTATCGCAATTAACTTGACCCATCCGTTAAAAAATAATTTTTTTAGTATCGCTTGACGCTCAATAATAAGATTTATTGTTGTTCTTGGCGCATAAATAACCGTCAGTAATCGTTGTGGCTCGTGATAACATTCTTCATCCGTCATCATGACCGATTGCAAGGGTAGTCCATGCATTAAATCACTACCATTTCCTTGCATAACACCTATTTTTGCGGTCACATTATGAGTGATTTTGCTACCACTTCCATAAGCAACATTATCTAGAGTTGAGAATAAATACTGTGTGTTTATCCACTCAGCGACCACCATTGGGGCGGTCATGATAGTTTCAAGAGACCTGCCATTGTCATCTTGATCCCACTCATAAGAGTGAAGAAAACATCGCCCTTGCAAGTCTATTGATTGTGTTAAACGACGCGGTCCTATAATAAAGGCTGCATTTCTTGCCAACCCCCATTCAGGACGAACTTCGGACCAATCATGGCTACGTTTTTGTGTTGCATGGATAGAATTTTTAGAATGAGATATTCCAAAGGTCTTACAGCGACTGCTGCTATTTATTTTTTGAGCCTTTTTTAAATCAATTTGTATTTTTTTAATCAAACCAGAATGTGCTTTACTCTCATTCTCTTCCGGGTATATGACTACTGCATCTGTTGTCGTGTTATGTTCAGCTGCTTTGAATTGGGTATCTGAAGGAATAATAATACCACGTTCATAAAGACTAGCTCGTACAGGCTGCCTATTTAAGATTGCTGCTAAAACTTTAGCATTTGAACCACCATGATTTCCACCGCAGGCACCACAGTCTAATGCTGATGCATAGGGGTTATTTTGGGTGCTACTTCCGTGACCACAAAAGAATACTAGCTTTGCAAAATTGTCAGTAAGACCCATTATCCTTAATACCGCCTCAGCATAGAGAACTTGCTCCGTTAGTGCAATTCCACTGAGTGAGTCTCCTTTATTCAGCGTCACAATAGGCAGAGTATCTACCGTCGGTATCATTTTTTTAGTGATCCAACTTAGCAATTGAGCGGAAGCAACCGGGGCTACTGTCCTTGCTAACATACTTATTCCACACCATGCTCCAAGTGTTTCTACCAAAGAAAACGGCGTTGAAAAATTATATTTTAAATCTTGATAGGCGTCTTTAAGCCGCTGCATTTTTTCTCGTCGATGCATATTTCGTTTGATGCACGAACGAGGTTGCATGGTGGGGACTTCGTGAATATCATGACGAGGTTTCAATAATACCGGACAAGAATCACTGGATTTTCCGGTATTATAATCGTGAATACGCACAGGTAAACCAAAAAAACCTGCAAATCCAAACGTTTCATAATGGCCTGTTTTTTCAAGACAATGCCGAAAGGGTTCTGAGCGAACATCAATACAAAAAACAAATTGAGCATCAGGGCGTGTCTTAGGATCTTCTTGTTTCTTTCCATGATGATGCAGTATTTTTTGTAACAACGATTGACTGTATTTTTTTTCTAAATTCTCTATGTTGTGAATCAAAAAACGTTGAGCAGCATTTTCTATACAATGGCTTTTTTTAAGAAAGGCCTCAGGCCATAACAACGTAGTGATGACCAGTCGAACAGCAAGAAAATCAACCAATGTCACCGGTGTTGTGTCAACTGACGAGGAAGGGTTTCTCCACATCGTCCGCCACTTGACATAACCGGCCCAACCTGGCAAATAGCTTAGTGATTCCTTAATAAAATCTTCTTGCTTGTCTAAAGAAACTCCTAATTTTTTCAAACATAAATCAATAGCACTCTCTGCATTCACCGGAAGACTCATTAACCAAGCAATATTATTTTTAACACCTTCATGCAAGCGTTTATCGTTAATAGATAACATCCTAAAACCCTTGTAAAAGCCCTCTGAACGCGTAGGAGCTTGAATCGTCCCCTGCCCCAGATCTAAAAATACACCACACCATTTAATCATTTCACGATTGACACGATTAAGCTTAGGCTCCGAGTTAATCGCCCCATAAATACGATGGGCCTCTGCAACTGCCTCTTCAAAGGGTAGTGATTCAAGCCCGTGCAAAGGATTGCAAGCAATAAATGTTTCAATAGGCCATACGGGGGCAATCAATTGTGACGCATTGTTGACCATTGCTTGGATATTGGTGGATACATGTGCATTATGTAATCGCTTGGACATCGTAATGAACTCTTTTTGTAGAGGGTTATTTGTGACTTTATTAGTCATCATGACTCCTTCAATATCGATAGAAACGACGAGACGTTGTAATAGTGCTCGGATGAGGTTGACTGCCATTGAGTAAGCTCATATAAATCTTGGCCCATATCCTTGTTTTTTCTAAGCGACGCAGGCTATTTAAACTCATTCCTATCCAAAGAATAAAAAACAAGGCGAAAACGGCGAGGTTAAAGGGACTCAAGGCAGGAAGTGCTTGTGCTGAAAAAGCAGGTAAAAGTGATTCAATAAAATAAATGCTTTCGCCATAAAATACCCCCGCTAGGGCAACCAGGATGAACGTGGCGATGAGTCTCTTCATCATGTTTTTGTTTCGAAGAAGCGTGTAGGCAAATTGAGAACCGGAAATAAAAGCAAAACCCACAAGAAAAGTGGTGGGTTGCAGCGTGAATATCGTCTTTTGACTAACAGTTGCAAAACAGTAAGCTCCTAAAATTCCCGCAAGACATGCTAATAAAAATGAGGGCGGATCCTGTGTTGATTTTTGGCAGACGATGCGCTTCGATTGAACGGCCGAGCCTGCATTTAGAAAAAGAAACGACTTAAAAAGACCATGCCAGCAAAGATGAGCAATTGCAGCAGGAAAAAGCCCAAGGCCACATTGCATCATCATAAAACCCATTTGTGCCATTGTAGAGCAAGCGAGCATCCGTTTAATATCCGTTTGCAGCAGCTTCCAACTGGTGCCAACAATTGCGGTAATGACTCCAATAGTGAATATCAAAGTCAGTATTCGTGGCGCTGATAAAAAGAGTGGTGAAAATTTCACAAGAATAAATCCACCCCCATTAACAAGGCCCGCATGCATCAAAGCAGATACCGGCGTTGGAGAATTTAAAGAACTGGTAAGCCAAGCGTGGAATGGCCACTGTGCCGACTGAATAAAAGCTGTCATTGTTATGAAAAATAATATGGCGATAAACCAAGGAGACTGGCTGATCATAGATTGATTATTGATAAAGTCGATTGATAAACTGCCTGATTCTTCATAAAGCAAAATAAATGCCACAAGAAGCGATAAGCCGCCCAAAGAAAGCGATTTTAATGCGAGTTGCCCTGAGTTTTTAGCCGCTTGCCATGATTTTTTATGAACCATCAGGGATATCAATAAAAAATTACTGGCAATCCATGCTGCCCATAACAATAACATATTATCGGCACAAACCATGATTGAAGCACTTAAGGTAATCGCTGATAAAGAAAGAAAATAACGGCGGTAAAGACTATCACCCGCGAGGTAACGTCTTGAGAACTGATGGACAATCGCACTTACAAAGAAAATAAGCATGTTCATGGTTAATGATAAGCCATCTAGCTTCAGCCCCCAGAAACTGCTCTGATTCGTCGTAACGACCGCAACGGCTAAATAAATCGCACTTAAAAATAAACCACCCCAGATGAACAAAGTCGACAATAAAGCGCCTTGAGTAGGATTTTTTCTGTAAAATAATGTATTGAGAATCAATCCCATCAAAGGACTAACCATAGTTAAAACATATAAAAAATTCAGATTGATTAGTTTAGTCACACTCTTACTCATTAGATTTTCTGTTCTTATTGCAAAAATATAGTTGAAAAGCTAATATCAGTAAATTAAAAAATTCTTATTGATGTCATAAGGAAATCTAATGTCAATCGATACCGTGACTCTTCAATGCTTTCTTGCAGTTGCTGATACGGCGAGCTTTACTAAAGCAGCTGAGCGTGTTTGTCGAACGCAATCCGCGATCAGTCAACAAATAGCTAAACTTGAAAACCTGGTTGAAAAACCACTGATTAATCGTGGCCGCGAACTTTCTTTAACCACGGAGGGGGAAATATTTCTCGGGTATGCAAGAAGAATTTTTGAATTGCATCGAGAATTATTAGACCGTTTTAAAGAGCCTGATCTTCAAGGAGAGTTCAAATTTGGTTTACCCGAGGATTTTGCAACCGTTGTTTTATCCGATGTATTAGTTGATTTTTCAAGACTCCATCCTCGTGTTATTTTAAATGTTGAATGTGATTTGACCTTTAATCTTGTTGAACAATTTCAACAAGGAAAGTTTGACATCATACTAGTTAAAATGAGTCGCCCAGCACAACTAGAAAATGAAATTAATGTGTGGAGTGAGCCTGTAGAATGGATAGGAAAGCCGGGTTTATTACCCCTACTTGATAAAAATAGTGTAATCCCACTCGTTCTCTCCCCGCAACCTTGTGTTTATCGTGAGAATGCTATCCAATCGTTAGAAAAAGCGGGACTGAAGTGGCGGCTTGCATACAGTAGCCCCAGTTACGCCGGAAAAATGGCCGCTGTGAAGGCCGGGTTGGGGCTCACTGTGATACAACGAACGATGACTCCTGACTATTTACAGCGCATTGAAAATTCATGCTTACCGAAATTAAATGATATTCATATTTCCTTGTTAAAAAAAGACTCTCGCAATAAAGCAATGGAATCACTGGAGTACTTCCTTCTAAAAAAACTAAGATATTAAGTAACTCCCCAGCTACGTCATCCTGAGCGCGTTTTTTTGCGCGAAGGATCTC
>JAOAUB010000039.1 GCA_030157805.1 Legionellaceae bacterium | reverse complement strand
ACGTAGCTGGGGAGTTACGAAAAAAGAAACTAGAGCGTGTTTACCATTCATCGCCACCGCCTACGTGCCGCGGCTTGTTCGCAGCACGTAGGCGGTGGCGATGAATGGTAAACACGCCCTAAAATCTGTTAACATTTCATCTGCCGCATTACGCGGCAGGTGAGGCGCTCTTGTTTAAAGATCGCCTGAATGATTTGACAAATAATCAGCCACACCTTGAGGAGACGCTTTCATACCGGCCTTGCCTTTACTCCATCCCGCGGGACAAACTTCACCATGTTCGTCAAAAAACTGCACCGCATCAAGAATACGCAATAATTCATCAACATTACGGCCAATGGGTAAATCATTCACCACTTGTGAGCGCACCACGCCAGTTTTATCAATAATAAATGCGCCGCGCAAAGCAACACCGGCAACAGGATGTTCAACACCGTACGACTGACAAATACCGTGAGTCACATCGGCCGCCAACGTGAATTTAACCGGACCAATTCCACCTTGATTAACGGGCGTATTACGGTAAGCATTATGAGTAAATTGTGAGTCAATCGATACGCCGATCACTTCAACATGACGATCTTTAAACTCTTGAATGCGATGATCCAGTGCAATCAACTCTGACGGACAAACAAACGTAAAATCAAGCGGGTAAAAGAAAATAAGACCGTATTTTCCTTTTAGCGCGGTATGTAAATTAAATTTATCTGTGATTTCCCCATTCGCAAGGACTGCGGGAACTGTGAAATCGGGGGCAAGGCGTGCTACTAAAACAGTCATGAGTTTTACTCCTTCGGTTAAAATTAAGGTTATTCAATGGCGCCGTGCAGCAAAGGCTCTAACTCACCCTGTTGATACAGCTCCGCAATAATGTCCGAGCCTCCGACCAATTCACCCTTCACATAAAGCTGCGGAAACGTCGGCCAATCGGCGTAGTGCGGCAAGGTTTGACGAATGTCAGGCTCAGCCAATACATCAACGTAGGCGAAATCCACACCGCAAGCATCGATGCACTGAACGGCTTTCGCTGAAAAACCACATTGCGGCATCTTGGGTGTGCCTTTCATGTACAATAAAATATTATTTTCATTAATTTGCTTTTTAATTTTCTCAAGAGTTTCCACGATATCACCTGTTTATAAAATAAACTTTTCATTAATGGGTACTAGAATGGTCCATTATACCTGGATTTTCAAGACTTAAAATTCCCGTATTAAAATCGTACGCAAAAATTTCTGCATACCGACCCCAGTCAATCATCGTCTTCAGCACGCGTTCCGCTTCTTTTTCACTTAAATAATCTTCAAGTTTACTTAAAAAGCGTTCCTCAGAGACGCGATGACCCAATTTTTCATCAAGAATGCGGCGAATATACCGTGCCAAGGGAACTTTTTCTAGTAAACTCTGTGCAAACAACTGCTTTCGAGCTTGCAGATCCGCCATGGAAAACGCTTTGCCCAACTCACTTAAATGGATGTCGCCATCCAAAACTTTCGCAAAACCAAGCACCTCTAATGTTTCAAGAATAGGAAATAAATCATCCACATTCATCATGACTTCATCCGCAAGTTCCGGCAAATCAATGCGTTCTTCAAACGAGGTCATGGTTTCAATTAAGCCTGACAATTCCGAAGGCTCAACGTCCGGCAAACGATAGCCTAAACTAATTTGACGCTCTAATTGCTCATGCCGGCCTTTTTCTTTCGGCGCTTTGGTCATTAACGTATAAATAGTATCGACCAACTGATGAAACTCGACGCTTTCTTGGTTGCGCGGTTGTAATAAATCCACTTGAAGCTCCGCACTGATATACCCCGGATCGCTGCCAAAAATAATAATACGATCAGCCAACATCGCGGCTTCTTCAATATTATGCGTGACCAATAAGATGCCGTTGGTGTTAGTTTGTTTTTTTTGCCACAACTCAAGCAAGTCGGACTTAAGATTTTCTGCGGTTAAGACATCCAGTGCTGAAAACGGCTCATCCATCAACAAAATATCGGGATTGGTCACCAACGCTCGCGCAAAACCAACACGTTGCCGCATGCCGCCCGAAAGCTCCTTAGGAAAGGCCGATTCAAAACCGTCCAAACCAATGATATCAATCGCCTCAATCGCCCGCTTACGACGCTCTTCACGACCAACGCCCTGCGCTTCAAGGCCCAACTCCACATTTTCAAGCACCGTTAACCAAGGCATCAGAGCAAACGACTGAAACACCATGGCAATTCCTGGCGCAGGGCGATTGACGGGCTGGCCACGATAAATCACCTCACCGGATGACGGTGGAATAAGTCCGGCAATAATACGAAGCAACGTGGACTTACCCGAACCGGACTTGCCCAACAAGGCCACAATTTCGCCTTCATACAGTTTAAAATTCACATCTTCAAGAACCAATAAATCCTGAGAAGGTGACTTTTTAAATGATTTACAGCAATTTCTAACAAAAATAATGGGATCAGTCATAACTATCCAAAATTAAACCGCTCTTCCGCAAAGCGATAAAGCGGACGCCAAATTAAATGATTAAAAGCCAGCACATAAAGACACATCATCATGGTACCCAACGCAATTTTAGGAAAATCACCGGCAATGGTGCTCGCATGAATGTACTCACCTAAGCCTGTGGCACGTAGCGTTGTGCTGCCCCAACTCACCCACTCCGCCACAATACTCGCATTCCAAGCACCGCCGGCTGCACAAATGACGCCTGTAATGTAAAACGGAAAAATTCCCGGCAACGCTAAACGCTTCCACCACAACCAACCACGAAGCCCTAAATTATCCGCCGCTAAATACAATTCCCGCGGAATAGTCGACGCCCCCGCGATCACATTAAACAAAATGTACCATTGTGTCCCTAAAATCATAAGCGGCGTCAGCCATAGTTCAACATTTAAATGAAAGGTGACAATCGCTATCACAAAAAGAGGATAAAACAAATTCGCAGGAAATGCCGCGGCAAACTGGATGATAGGTTGAACTTTTTGCGCCAAGCGAGGCCGCAAACCAACCCAAACTCCCACGGGGATCCAAACTAAGGAACTTAAAACGATTGAAATAATAACCCGCGCGCCCGTCACAGCACCGAGCCCCATCACCGCCAACATATCAGACCATTTCAATGACGCCAGAATAAACCGTAATAAAAAAGTAGCCCCCCCAAGAATAATCAGCGTTAAGACGCCATTCCAAAACCAATCCAACCTTTTTTTTCGCTCTAAATTAAGAGGTTTGATCGTTGGCTGTCGAATGCGCGTCGCCCAGCGGGGGTTCAACAGCGGCTCTTTAAGTGTTGCAAAACAATGACCCATTCGTTTCATTAATCGACTACGACGAATTAAGTCAATTAACCACGATTGATACTCTTCTTCGTCCGGCGAATACTCCCATTTGAATTTTTCAGACCATGCAATCAAAGGGCGAAAAAGAATTTGATCATAAAGTATAATCACAATGGCCATGGTTAATAAGGCATAACCCACCGCGGTTAAATCATGTTGTTGAATTGCCACGGCAATATAGGACCCAACACCTGGCAGACGAATGTTTTGATGGGAGACTGAAATGGCCTCAGATAGAACCACAAAAAACCAACTGGCGGACATCGAGATCATCATATTCCATAATAAACTCGACATCGAAAAAGGAACTTCAATTTTCCAAAAACGCTGCCACGCCGATAGCTGAAACACCGCGGCTGCCTCTTTCAGATCATCAGGCAACATTTTTAACGATTGATAAAATCCAAACGTCATATTCCAAACTTGCGATGTGAAAATAGCAAAAATCGAGGCGCACTCGGGGCCTAATAAACTATTAGGAAATAATTGAATAAATCCCATGACAGTAATTGACAAAAAACTTAACACTGGAATGGACTGCAAAATATCAATGGCGGGAATGATAACTCGCTCAGCGCGCCGGTTTTTAGCCGCGAGCGCACCAATCACGAACGTAAAAATCAACGATAAACTAAGGGCTGCAAATAAACGAGACACTGTTCGTAAAGCATAGACTGGCAGCGTGCTCGGCGACAAAGAAATCGCTAATGGCTTGCCCAATTCATAAGGCGTTGTCATTTGCTGCCCAGCCCAAGCTAGAAAAAATAAAATCAAAAAAATGAACACCAGCAGCACAATATCCCACTGATTCACATAGCGACTGATTTTTTCAGGACTGTTAAAATAAAAACGTGCATTATTCATAGTTGTTTAAATTACAAATCAAGTTAAAATTAATGGCCACACCTTGTTAAATAAACCAAGACCTAAAAGGAATGATTGTGCGCCGACTAATGACTCTTTGCTTTTTAGCCCTATCCCTAAACTCTGCCCAGCTCTTCGCCCTGCCTGAACCAACCCAACTATCAGTATGGGCCAATGAAGCGGTTGTTGCGACCTATACTTACGATTATCAAAATTTTATCACTCAACAACGCAATATTGCTAAATATTTTACCGCATCCGGATGGACGGGGTACAGCGCGGCATTAAACACGTCCCAACTTCCCCAAATGATACAAAAAAACTCCTATGTTGTCTCGGCCGTAGCTTTATTGCCTGTCGAGCTCAAAACCATCGATACCAACCATTGGCAAGCTAAAATGCCGTTATTGGTTGTTTATAAAAATCCACAATACCAACAGAAACAAACACTTGACGTCACGATTCAATTCACCACAGCCCCTTCCGGTCAAGGCGTCCGTGGACTTGCCATTACCAATTTGGTCTCTAAAGTGACGAAAAATCCCTGTCAATGCCCATCATAGCTCGCGGTTGTTACGCCGCCGTCCCATTAAAAAAAGCACGCGGGGACTGAATTGAAGACTTGTGCGCACAGGGATATGCGCACAAATCGCAGGAGAATATTGGTCTGAAATACAGTCCCCACGCGCTTTTTTTAATGAAACGCCCCTAACAGTTGTTATGGGCCCTCTTGCCCGACCCTTCGAAGCGAGTATAATCATGCCTTTTGACAAGCTAGAATAACAAAAGGACGAGTTATATGATTGCTAAAACACCGCTTCATGCCGCTCACGCTGCCGCCGGGGGACAGCTCGTGGATTTTCATGGATGGGACATGCCCCTTCATTATGGCTCACAATTAAGTGAACATCACGCGGTTCGTCAAAACGCGGGCATGTTCGATGTTTCACATATGACGATACTTGATATTCTCGGCGCCGGCGGCCGGCAGTTTCTACGTCGCTTATTAACCAACGATGTTGATCATTTAGAACATCATGGCAAAGCCCTTTACACCTGCATGTGCAATGAGCATGGCGGCATTATTGATGATTTAGTCGTATATCAACGCACTTCCGACAATTATCGCCTCGTTTTAAACTCAGCGACACGTGAACACGATTTAGCATGGATTCGTGCTAAAAGTGAAGGCTTTGCCGTAGGATTGCAAGAGCGCACGGAGCTTTCCATGCTTGCCGTACAAGGGCCTAATGCGCTCGCTAAATTAAACCAAGTTTTATCGCCTGCTCAAATTGATGCTATCTCGACCTTAACTTATTTTGAAAGTGTTGACGTCGGCGACTGGTTTTTTGGCCGAACAGGCTACACTGGCGAAGACGGTTATGAAATAGTATTACCCTCCACGCAAATCAATGCCTTATGGACGGCATTACTTGCCGCTGGCGTCACCCCCTGCGGTCTAGGCGCGCGTGATACCTTACGCTTAGAAGCAGGCATGATGCTTTATGGTCAAGATATGAATGAAACAACCACGCCACTGGAATCTGGCCTGGCATGGACCGTCAAATGGGAACCAGCCGATCGGAATTTCATAGGCATGGGCGCCCTGCTATCACAAAAAGAACAGGGTGTTCCACGTCAACTGGTCGGCTTAATATTACATGACAAAGGCATCATGCGTTCAGGACAAACCGTGTTGGTAGAGGGAAAAGCCAATGGCGTCATCACCAGCGGTTCGTTTTCACCAACGCTCAATACGTCCATTGCTCTAGCTCGAGTTCCCGCTGGAACAGGCCATGATGTCATGGTTGAAGTACGTGGAAAACAGCTGCGCGCCACCGTCACGAAGCCTCGTTTTGTGAAACATGGAAAAATTCTTTGAACTAATTCTTTGAACTAATAAGGAACGGATGATGAACGATTTAAAATTTACAACATCCCATGAATGGGTAAAAACAGGTGACGATAGTATGTCGGTCGGCATTACGGAGCATGCTCAACAATTGTTAGGCGATTTAGTCTTTGTTGAGTTACCCGAAGAAGGTCAAGAAGTACAAGCTGGCGATGAGCTCGGCGTGGTTGAGTCGGTGAAAGCCGCTTCGGATGTTTACGCCCCCGTGAGCGGTGTCGTTGTTGCAGTCAATCAAGACGTCAGTTCAAACCCTGCCCTGATCAATACCGATCCTTACGGCGCAGGCTGGCTCGTCAAAATTAAGGCGCGCGATCCCGAAGAGTTAAATCGGCTCCTCAGTGCTGCCGAGTACACCAGCCAGATTGCTGACGAACATTAGACGTTAAAAAACCCTCTCTCTAATCCTCGCCCGCATGCGGGCGAGGGGAACACCAGTCACCACGGAGCACTAACCATGCCATACATCCCTCACACGACCGACGATACCCAAGCCATGCTTGAAGCCATTGGGGTCGATACCCTAGAAACCCTGTTTGATGAAATTCCATCCTCCTTACGCAACGATGAATTGAAAACCATGCCTCAAGGCATGAATGAGATGACGATGCTAAAACACGCGGCACAACTCGCGGCTAAAAACACGCATGGCACGTGCTTTATTGGTGCAGGATGTTACGAGCATCATATTCCAGCAGCCGTATGGGACATCGCGACACGAGGTGAGTTTTTAACGTCGTACACGCCCTATCAAGCGGAAGCCAGTCAAGGCACCTTGCAGTTGCTTTACGAATACCAAACCATGATCGCCGAACTCACCGGCATGGACGTCGCTAACGCGTCACTTTATGATGGCGCCTCCGCTGCGGCCGAAGCCATTCTCATGGCCATGCGACTTCATAAATCCAAAGAGTCGAATCATCGTGTTCTTGTGGCCGGGACCATGCACCCTTTTTATCGCGAAACTATCGAAACCGTGCTTTGCAATCATTCGGTTGACGTCATCACCCTACCTTTTGATCAACAATCAGGAGTTACACCACTCAATGCCTTAGCCGCGTATGAGCACGTTCCCATCACCGCACTGGTCATTGCACAACCCAATTTTTTTGGTTGTCTTGAAGAGGTTGATGCATTAACCGACTGGGCGCATCAACATCAAGCCATCAGCATCGCGTGCGTTAACCCCACCTCATTAGGCCTGTTGCATCCTCCGGGCGAATGGGGTCAACATGGCGTTGATATTGTGTGTGGCGAAGGACAACCATTAGGCGTGCCCATGGCGTCTGGCGGCCCCTATTTTGGCTTTTTTAGTACCCGCATAGATTATGTCCGCCAAGTTCCTGGGCGAATTATAGGACGAACTGTTGATACCGACGGAAAAACAGGTTTTGCATTAACCTTGCAGGCGCGAGAACAACACATTCGCCGCGCAAAGGCCACGTCGAATATTTGTACGAACCAAGGCTTACTCGTCACTGCCGCGACCATTCACATGAGTTTATTAGGCGCAGAAGGCCTCTACCAAGTGGCGGCCAATTGCCATCACAACACGCAAAAACTCGTGCACGCGTTAACGGCTATTCCCGGTGTGAGCCAAGTCTTTTCATCACCCTGTTTTCATGAGACTCTTCTGCAATTTGACCGACCTGTCGCACCAATATTAACAGCGCTCGGGCAGCGTGGAATTGAAGGCGGCTATGCCCCCGAAGAGCACTACCCCGAACTCAAAAACACCTTGCTGGTTTGTGCTACTGAGTTACGTACTGATGAGGAAATCCATCATTACGCCAAATCCTTACAACAAATCATGCAAGGAGGCCAATGATGTTTATTATTCAATTAAGCTATAAAACACCATTAAGCGAAGTCAACAAGTACCTTTCCGCCCATCGTGAATTCCTTGATTATTATTACAAACAAGGTCTGCTTATCGCATCGGGCCCGATGAACCCTAAAACCGGTGGCATCATTATCGCCGCCAGCAAGGATAAAAGCGCGCTTCAAGCCATTTTTGCAAACGACCCTTTTCATCTTGCAGAAATTGCCGATTATCAATTCATTGAATTTACGCCTATCAAACACTGTGACGCATTAAAAGAAATCATTCAAAAAACGGAGGGCAAGTTATGTTAATTTTTGAACGCTCGCAATCAAATCGACTGGCTTACGCCCAAATTCCTGCGGCAGTGACGACAGCTTCCTTATCCATTCCTTCTCATTATTTACGTCGCCAAAAACCGCGCTTACCTGCCTGCTCAGAGCTTGAAGTCGTCCGTCATTACACGGGCTTATCAAAAAAGAATTTTTCAATTGATAGCCATTTTTACCCCTTAGGCTCATGCACCATGAAATACAATCCGCGCGGTGTTCATAAAGCCGCCTCCATCGCCGGCTTTATCAATCGACATCCGTTGACGCGCGATGCCGCTAGTCAAGGCTTTTTAGAAAGCATTTACGAACTGCAAGATCATCTCATGGAAATTACCGGAATGGCCGGTATTTCCCTGACACCGATGGCAGGATCACAAGGTGAATTTGCCGGCGTTGCCATGATCAAGGCCTATCATCAGTCACGCGGCAACAGCGAACGCAATGAGATGCTCATTCCTGATGCAGCTCACGGCACAAACCCTGCCTCGGCCGCCATGTGTGGCTTCAAAGTCATTGAAATCGCCACAGCAAAAAACGGCGACATTGACTTGGAAATGCTCAAAAGCAAGGTTGGTCCTAACACCGCAGGAATTATGTTAACTAATCCCTCAACCTTAGGTTTATTCATCCGCCAAATTAAAGACGTCGCGGAAATAGTTCATCAAGCCGGCGGATTGCTGTATTACGACGGCGCCAATTTGAATGCCATTGTGGGTAAAGTCAAACCAGGCGACATGGGCTTTGACGTCATCCACTTAAATCTCCATAAAACATTTGCAACACCGCACGGCGGCGGCGGCCCAGGCGCTGGCCCAGTTGCGGTGGGTCAACGCTTACTGCCTTTTCTTCCTTTACCTATCGTCGTTAAAGAAGAAGCTAATTACCGTTGGGCAACAAAAACCGATTACCCACAAAGTATTGGTCGGCTGTCCTGTTTTATGGGGAATGCAGGAATACTGCTTCGTGCTTATTTTTACATCCGCTCTTTAGGTAAGGAAGGACTGTTGCGCGTTGCTGAATATGCCACCTTAAATGCCAATTATTTGCTCAAGAAATTAAGCCAAGTTGGATTTACTCCAGCCTATCCCGAACGCCGCGCAACTCACGAGTTTATCTTAACCTTAAGTGCTGAGAAAAAAACGAACAACATCAGTGCCATGGATATTGCAAAACGTCTTTTGGATTATGGTTTTCATGCGCCAACCACTTATTTTCCCTTGTTGGTGCCTGAATGCCTGCTCATTGAACCCACCGAGACTGAAAGCAAACAGGAGCTTGACCGGTTCATTACCGCCATGCAAACCATTCATAACGAATCTGAAATCAACCCCAATCTTTTACATCAAGCTCCCCATACCTTACCGGTAAAAAGGCTCGATGATGTGAAAGCCGCGAAAGATCTCGATTTAAATTTTTACAAAAATACTTTGCTCTCACCCAAAAATACGTTATAACACATTAGGAACTAAGAAATGACGCGAGATAAACTCGCGCCGTTTCTGTTCGATAGTTAGTCAATGGATTTGCGGTTATTCACTAATTTTTCAAGGAGCGAAAAAAATGAATAATAAAGTTTTTTCTGAACGATTCAACCGTGAGTTAGCCTTGTCCGGTTTTCCAGACGATATCACGGATAAGACAAAAGCCGTGTGCAAAGTATTTGGAGTTAACTCTCATCTTGCGCATGCCATGATTTTTGGACATTTATTACCCTCGCAAGCACAGCTTGATCGCATTGCTGAAATTTTAGAAGTTTGCCCTCAATGGCTGAGCGGAAGAACCGAGCGTAAAAAAGCTTATTCGCCCAAAGAAAAAGAAACCGCCGAATAAGTTCCGTATTGCCACCTACGATTCTGCGCTTGGTCCTCCAAGCCTGATGCTCTTTTTTCAGGCTTGTGATATAATCCAGAATCAAAAGTTTTAGCGCTATCGTATCCTTCGCGCAAACAATGCGGGCGGATTTGCGTCAGTGATAGCGCCTAAGACAGACAGTAAGAACCACGAAAAATTAAGCCACCCAACGAGGCCACAACGTTATGGAATGTTTAAGCTATTGTATTGCGAAAAGTATCGATTTAACTCGCCTGGACAATCACTTCAAAACAAACCTGCCCAAATATTCTGCCGTTCGATCGCGAGATGTCCTAAAACTGACGCCTTTAAGCAGTGCAGGCTCTCACCTGTATGTGTTTAAAAACGGGACTGTGGTGTCCTGGGGAATCAAACGTCACTCCATTGATTCTTATCTCGACATCTTCAAGCCCTTCGTTGATAAACCTGTTCCTTTTCGAGTTCGTGATCAATGCAGTTACCAAATTGGCGAAAAAACTGCCATTGAGCCCCATGATTTTTTTGATGTCGACTGCTTAACGCTTGAAGTAGACCATGACGAGTTACGGCTCAGCCTTTCTTACGGTTTTTCTCAGTCCGTTAAGTTACAATATTTTGAAACCATCATTGATGCCATTATTGAAAAATATTCGCCTATTATTCAAAATTTATCAAATTCAGGCAAAATGCCCATCACTCGCAATAAAATTCGCCAAATTATCGGTGAAATTCTTGGCGCAAAAAGTGAAATGAATCTTATTAGTAACTTTCTGTATCATCCCAAATACTTCTGGCAACATCCAACGCTCGAAGCGCATTACACCATGCTTGAGCGATACCTTCATATCCAAAGACGCGTCAATGCTATCAACCATCGTCTTGACACTTTGAATGAAATTTTTGATATGTTTAACGGTTACTTGGAAAATCAACACTCTCATAACCTCGAGATTGTCATTATTATTCTCATTACCCTTGAGATTGTTTTTCCAATACTTAATATTCATCTTTAAACACGAAGACCGTTAGAGATCTCCCTCTTACAAAGCGGTCTCTTGATCACATCTTCATCAACTCGGCAGCTATCCTAAATCCTTCTATTCGTTCCTTTAAACGGAACCATCCTTTCCAGATAGCAGACCAAGCCGCTTTTCCAGTTCTTTTAGAGTCAGTCCAACCACCTAACCGAGCTATTGCTCTATAAGCCCAAGCAACTGTAGGTAAGTTTTCAGGCCATGATTCTTTTTCAACACTGTTCCAC